>CACAAP010000055.1:0-2116 GCA_902530535.1 uncultured Candidatus Poseidoniales archaeon | reverse complement strand
CCGGCGGAATGCCACTGGTCTGATTATCGAAGTATGTCGTACAATGATACTGCAGCAGTTCCCAGAGATCTTCAACGATCAGTTGTGGAGCTCCTGAATCACGATTTTCCCTGAGTCTCTGGTTAATCCTTAGAACGTCGACTAACTTGTGTGTGAGGTCATCCTCGGATCTATCTCCACTTTCCAGGGTGATAGACGGCCTGACAGTAATTGGAGGAACTGGGAGTACCTTCATGATTGTCCATTCTGGCCTACTAACGTCTTTCTCCATTCCGAGGAAAATTAGGTTCTCATCGGGTATCTTTTCAAGCCACTCGCGAATATCTCGAGCATTCAGTTTGTGCTCTCCCTTATCCGCCTTCTTTTCTTTGAAGGTTGTGGGCTTATCCAGAATTATCTTACCCTGCTCTGCGCCGCAATGCATGCATATTGCACGCTTCGGGCCAGCGCAAATATTCTCAATATCCTTGATGATTTTCTTGAATTCCCTGCCACCAACTCCATGCTTTAGGATGATATCGTTAACTCTGTCTCTGTAGTAGTCCTGCTCGGACTTCTCTGGATCGGTAGGATGCGTTTGCGGGGCCTCGTGCAGCAAGGCCTTGCTGCACGAGTTGCAGGTTGTCTTCAAGCACGTCTTGATCAGGCCGGTGAATCCTATGTGCATCACAGGTAGCTCTAGGGCTATGTGACCGAAGTGACTTGGGCACTCTTCATGCTTGTTCCCGCAAGTTTCACACCTGATGCCGGGATCGATGACCCCCATCTTCGGGTCCATCAGTCCTTGTTTGAATGCATGGCCATCGTCCTTGTAGGTGTCTGCTGTCTTTACTTCTACAGATGACATCTTCCTTATCTCGTTTGGATCCATCAGTGTGAATCTAATCGAGTCTATTCTCTTGGGTATCTTTGCTGCATCTCGAGCGCTCATCTTCTATCCTCCAGTTCTAGTCTCATTGCTACTCCAAGACTCTTCATTTCGTCCAGAAGTAGTTTGAATGCGTAGGAGGTCTGGACGCTATGGACATCTGACCTATCGCCGCAAACAGGACAAATTGTAGTCCTTCTCTTCCAATCGTAATATGCGATATGGCCGCATCTGGGGGTGTTGCAGACCATTAGATTCCAGCCATCTGACTCGTCAAGAAGACGGTCCTTGATTACCATGGATGCACCATGAGAAATTAGACAGTCACGCTCCATCTCTCCGAATCTGAGGCCACCTTGCCTTGCTCTACCCTCTGTTGGTTGCCTAGTTAGGATTTGCACCCTTCCTCTGCTTCTAGCGTGGAGTTTGCTGCTAACTAGATGGTGGAGTCGCTGGTAATAGATGACGCCAACGAAAGTATCGACAGGGAAACTCTCTCCTGTCTCTCCGTTAATCATCGGCTCCCTACCGGTGTGCTTCAGACCGTTTCTGAGTAGTCCCGATCTGAGTGACTCTTCCTTTTCCCCGGTGAAAGCGGTTCCATCTATTCGTCTGCCTTCCATGGATCCAACCTTCCCCCCGATCATCTCCAACACGTGGGCTACAGTCATTCTAGAAGGTATAGCATGAGGATTGATGAGTAGATCGGGTATTACGCCGTCTTCTGTGAATGGCATGTCCTCCTCATTTACCAGTCTACCAATTATTCCCTTTTGTCCGTGCCTACTGGCGAACTTGTCTCCAAGTTCGGGAACCTTGTTCGTCCTTAGAGTAATTCGGACTAGTCTGCCTGAGTCGAGGGACTCTGTAACGAAGATATTGTCCACCCAACCCTTCTCACCGTGACGAACTAGCATAGAGGACTCCCTCCGTTCCTGGGCCTGCAGGAATGCCCCGTGTGATTCTTCTAGGAACCTGGGCGGGCTAGTTTTACCTACAAGGATAGACCTACCTCCTTCTTGGCTGGTCAGCTCAATCTCTGGAACTGGTAGTCCGTCTCTTTCCAAATGAGAGTAGGAATCCCACGACTTGAGTCCCTTGATTTCATCGAGGCCCGTACCTGGAACCTCTATCCTCTCCTCTTGTCCGCCTGGGAATCTCTTGTTCTCTGCATTGTAAGTCCTGATGAACGCAGATCTTCCGAGGGCCCTCTCAACGGACGCTTTGTTCATAATAACGGCGTCTTGC
>CACAAP010000054.1:0-2227 GCA_902530535.1 uncultured Candidatus Poseidoniales archaeon | reverse complement strand
TAGAGAATGAGATTAAGGTTAGCCCGGACAATTGAAATCGAATCTATGGGTGTGAAGATGCGTGAATGAGTACTGGAGTGGCGTTACTGAACTGGATGGGGCCGATGCTGAGGAACATTGGGTTGCAGTAGAGCCAGAGGTTTCAATCAGAGTAATGATCTGGAAACCTAGAGGGGGGGGTGAGCCATCCAAGGGAACGGTCGTGATGGTCCCCGGGTGGGGTTCAATGTTCGAGGGATGGCGTCCCCTTGTCTCAGAATGGGTGAAGAGCAGACATCTGGTCTACATTGAGACAAGGGAGAAGGCTAGCTCTAGAATCAGCAGGAAGATTTCAAAGTCTGACTTCTCGATAGAAAGGCACTCCAAGGACATAGCAACAGTCCTAGGGATACTGGATATCGATCATTCTAGTATCGACTGGTACTCCTCTTCTCTTGGTTCGACTCTGTTAATCGACGCATACCAGAGAGGTGAGTTGGGTGGCAGGAGCTCTGTGCTACTGGCCCCTAACCCTGATTTCAAATTCCCACTGTGGTCCCGAGCGATAATCTACTCCCCCCTCCCCATGTTTGCATTCAGGAAGATGGTGGGCTTCGTCGCCTGGGTCGTAGACAAGCGGACCAAGGAGGAGGGTCAGAAGGTTCGTTATCGCAGGGCACTACTGGCCCAGGACGTGCCTAGGATGCTGCTTTCAGCGAGATGGAACTTGAGATACAGCCTGCCCGAGGATCTCTCAGGGATAGAGATGCCATGCGCTGTGATGACTGCCAGCTCAGACACCCTACACGATTTCAGCAAGGTACAGAGGATCGCGGACTCGATTCCAAATTGCGAGATGATAGAGGTCCCCTCAAACCAGTATGCTCATGAGCCAGAAGTCCTCCGAGAGATACAAAAATTCCATTCTTCGATAGAATAAATCGCCACTTCTTCCATCGATTGCCTGATGAAGGGGGTCGAGCCGGGCGGTATCGAGTAACATGCGCGAACAGTCGTCTTCATTCGAAATCGCACGCATTGTGCGAGAGCTATCCGAAATGATCGGAGCGAGGGTCAGGAAGTCATACCAGCCACACTACGAGCAGATTGTAGTCAGGCTGAATCGGAAGGGAATGCCATCAACTGACCTAGTTATCGTTAGAGGACTAAGGGCTTACTGCTCGAATCGAGATAGACCCATGCCCACGCAGCCTTCTCAGTTTGCAATGATTCTGAGGAAGCATCTGAACAACTCCAGATTGGTCGGGGTTAGGCAATATGGATTCGATAGGGTGATTCAGATGGACTTCGAGCATGGAGGAGGACGATTGAGTCTCATTATCGAGTTATTCCGAGATGGCAACGTACTCCTTCTCGATCAGGAAGGCGTAATCATCAGACCCCTGACTCATGCCAAGTATGCCAGCCGGTCTCTAAAGAAGGGCGTGGCTTACGCCCCCCCTCCGGAGGCAATAGATCCAAGGGGGCTCTCGGGAGAGTCCCTGAACGAGATTCTTTCGAGCAGCGATCATGCCTTGATTAGGACCCTTGCGTCGAGAGTGAATCTTGGAAGAATCTATGGAAGTGCAGTATGCTCAATAGCTGGAATTGACGAGGATTCGGAATCCAATTCCCTTACTGAGGAACAGAAGTCTTCACTGGACATCGCTCTCTCCAAGATGCTCGATGATCTGGATCAGGGGGAGGGAGGTAACATCTGGCTATCCGACCATGAGTCAAAGGATGCATGGAACTTGGCAGAGAACGAGTCTGATAGAGACTCAGCAGCGGCTGGAATAATCGAATTCTCCCCCATAGAACTACCCTCTATGGATGAAAGTATGAGGGAGTCGACTACTAGGTTGTCAGATGCATACGACTTCATATTCGGCTCACATGACGCTGCAGCATTCATTCGTAGGGAAGAAGAGAAGCTAGTAGAAGCGGGCGATAGAGCAGAGGACGAGAGTTCCAAGCTTTCGAGGAGAGCATCTCAGCAGAGGAAGGCAATTGAGAAGTTCAATCAGAGGGCCGCGATAACCCAGGAGCTAGGGAAGTCTATCCAGGATAACTGGGGTCATGTTGACAGCATCCTGACCCAACTAAACAATGCCGTCGAGGAAAGGGGATGGCTGGACATCGCAGACATCGCTCACGAGGTTGAGTGGCTGGATAGCGTGGATCCGGCAAAACACACGGTGGTGGCCTTCCTTCCGGATGAGGATGGAGAGCCCGGTGCCAGTGTGAC
>CACAAP010000053.1:0-2660 GCA_902530535.1 uncultured Candidatus Poseidoniales archaeon | reverse complement strand
GGAGGAGATGATGGAGTGCATCGAATCATCGCAGAGCCGGAGGGAGAAACAGCCAAGGCATTCAAATCGATAGTGGAAGGAATCGTTGAGCAACTCGAGAAGGGGTCACAACGTTCTCTAAGGATTATCTAAGGTCTAATCCTTGCGTCGAATTGATGACGTAGTCACAGTCCCAAGAGCCTGTAATGGTTGCTGAAACAGGCATCTACATCACCTGGGTGACAGGTGCTATTCTAATCAGCATAGCAATGATGCCTCTGTTCAAGCCCCAATTCGCAAGGATCAGCCTGGATGGATTCATCGATATGTTCAGACGATATTGGGCGCACATGATAGTTGTCTTCTCGGTCTATCTTTGGAAGGATCTACTTGACGGTCTAGACAGGATATTGATGGCCAACACCCAGCTGGATATGACTTTCCTAGTTTATGCGATAGAAGGTGATGCTTCCCTGTGGGTTCAAGAGGGACTCAGGAACGATTTCTTGGACGTGATAATGACTCACTTCTACGTCATGGGATTCATGACGGCAACCTTCTCATCCTTCATTTATCCAATCTACTTTGATGATAGGCACATGGCCGACAGAGTTTCTCTTTCCATGTTCTGGGTATACATCCTTGCAATACCATTCTATCTGTTCCTGAATGTCAAAGTTACAGGAAATTATATCCAAGGTATGGAGACTATAGCATATGACTTGACACCTGAAATTCATAATTGGTTCAATAGAATTGATCCATTCACAAATGGGATGCCCAGCCTGCACATCGGACTACCGTTTGCGATTTGGCTAACGATGCACAGATGGGATGAGGATGGAAGATGGAATAGGTTCCGATCCTTCCTCATCATTTTCATTGCCCTGACCTCTGTGGCGATAATATATCTCGGTATCCACTGGTTCGTAGACATAATCGGAGGAATGGCGGTTGCCATTATCGCTGTAAACATCACTTCAAGAACACATGAGCCAATATGGAGATTGGCAGATGAGAGACTTTTCACCAGGAGACTAGCTCGTACACTGGATAACCCGAGAGGATCGATAAGGAGCACCCTAAACTCACTCACAAGTTCTCTCGATCCAATTAAAGAACCAGGAAAGAACCAGACAGGCGCAATCATTCTGGCACTAATCCTCCTAACAGGATCAGTTCTATTGTGGGACGTCACTCATCAGAAGATTTCCATCGACGAGGCTGAATCTCCTACATCGGCCTCTGGTTCGGGAGAGTGGTTGATTTGGATTGAGGACTCTGACCAGGAGATTTCGATTACGGCTACGAACGTCATATCAAAAACAAATAGAACGTTGGGAGGAATTACATGGGAAAGTACTCCCCAAGTTGTCTCTTCAGGGAACAGTTTCGTAGTTTATGATGAATTCAGAGTCGACTACTTTCGTCATGACTCGGGGACTGGAAAACTCGAACCAATTTTCAGTGAACCTTCAGCAGAATCTCTGATCGACATTTCTATATCCTCAGTTTCCAGTGATACTGGATACATAGCAATGCTATCCAATGAGAGTCTCAGATTAGTGGACACCAGTGATCAATCTACTAGAATTCTAGAGTCGGCATCGAACTCCTCAGTAATCGCCTCTTCGGGTTCACTAGTGGCATTTTCTGAGAACTCCCCCTCTGGCCCTACTGTAAACATAACATCGGTAGACTCTGATCTGACTCTAACCATCCTATTGGACCCCCGTTCCTCAGAAAGAATAGAAGAGTCAATCAGGAACTCTGGTGCGTTGCTAGATTTCGGGAACTCCACCATAGTTGAACTGGTAATGGACTCGAATTGGCTCGTCGCGACTGTAGATGTCGGCCCCTTCAATAGGACCATCATAGTTGACACGCTATCGATCAATCAGACTTTGATTTCTAATCCTAGGTGGGACTCCTCCTCTCCTAGTATAGGGGAGGGGAAGGTTGCATTCCTCCAAGTAACGAGAGATGATATCATCTCTACATCTCAAGACTCACTTAGGAACAATGACGTTTACGTCTACTACATCGAATCTGCAGAGACTAGACAGCACACCTTCGACGATGATGTTGATCAGTTTCAACCTCAGATATTGCTGGACCGACTAGCCTGGATAGAAGTAAATGACCAAGGAGAGAAGCAGTTGCTGGTATACTCATTCATCGATACAATAGAGCCCCGTAACTCGCTTCTCCTACAAGCATCGATACTCGCTATGATTCCGCTGATTTTCCTATGGACTCTCCAGTCATATGGGGCCAAGATAGTCACTCAGCGAGTCTGAACATCTCATCTAGGCTCCTGGAGGCTCTTCTTATCGTATCCTCTGGGATATCCACAATCTGATCGTTAGTGGGATCCATCAGTGCCTGTAGTATGTCCTCCAACTGAGTCTTCTTCATGTGCCTGCACATTACGCATGCACCCATCAGATTCAGGTTGTCTTCCGTCTCAGCGAGAACCCTGTCTGCGGTGCCACATTCAGTGATTAGCATCATGTCCTTCTTTCCTACGCTCGCAAGTCGAATAGCCTCGTTCATCAACAACTCGCTACTACCTACAAAGTCACTTTCATCTAGAACTTCTGAGTCACACTCGGGATGACTCAGAACCACAAGATCGATTCCGTTCTCAGCCATGCTCCTCTTCCAGTTTCTTATCTTGG
>CACAAP010000052.1:0-2714 GCA_902530535.1 uncultured Candidatus Poseidoniales archaeon | reverse complement strand
GTAATTGAGTTCCACGTATGAAAAACCTCCCCCCTTGTTGACTCTTCATTGAATATTTCCAGAGATTTGACATGCTCCTGACCGTTTGCTTTGAAGTCAAACTCAGAGAAGTGAAGTTTGATAGCCTCCGATGCTAGATCTGATTTCCAGATTGGAGACGTCTGTATGACTACTCTGGAAATCGGTTTCTTGGAGTGTCTCTCTGCCAGAGTCCTGAGATTCCTCGCACTGGATATGATTTTCTTCACGTATTCCTCTTCGGCCAAGATGTGCAAGTCTTCTGATTCGATGCTGAGAGTAGGAATCTCAAGTGCTGCAAGGAGGTCTTTTCCGCCGAACTGATTCCAGAATTCCTCTGCAATGTGAGGTGTTGCGGGGGCGAGCATTGGAATCCATCCCTCTAAGAATTTCATTGCAGTAGTTCTATCCAGACCCCCTCTTCGAAGGTACCAATTCCAATCCGATAGCATTTCGAAGTGGCTTATCATCACCCCCTCCCTTAGACTGACATCGGACATTGCTTCGATCCATCTATTCTGACTAGCTCTCATTCTCGATAACAGCCATCCATCAATTTTCGAAGGAGCGTCCGATAGTGCCATTGCTTCATCGATGGCGTCGAAAAGAGAGTTGATTTGGCGATGGTTAGCTTCCAAGGCGCTATCAGACCAGTCCATTCCTGCCTCAGGTTTAGCACCGAATAGAATGAACAGCCTTACCGTATCAGCTCCGAATCTGGAAATCATCTCTTCGGGGCTAACGGTGTTTCCAAGAGATTTGCTCATTTTTGCTGATCTGCTGGATAGTTCTTTTCCGCAGGATGGGCAAGCGGATTCGAAGTAATCAACATGGTACTCAGAATTGCAATCGGAGCAGTACGGGGCAGGAGCATTGAGCATCCCCTGACAGACCAACCTTCCGAATGGTTCCCCGACCTCGTTCATCCCAGCATCTCTGGTGAATTTTGTGAAGAATCTAGCGTAGAGTAGATGCATGACAGCGTGTTCTATCCCCCCTATGTACAGGTCAACTCCGCCATCCATCCAATAATCTACAGAAGAGCGATTGAACGGGGAGTCGTCGTTGTTTGCATCGCAAAATCTCATGAAATACCATGATGAGTCGTAGAATGTGTCCATTGTATCGGTCTCTCGCCTTGCCTCACTTCCGCATTTAGGACAAATGGTTTGCACAAAGCTATGATGCGACTCGAGAGGATTACCACTTTGGTCTTCGGTGAACACTACGTCTAGGGGTAGCTCAACGGGAAGATCTTCCCTAGGTACAGGGACAATTCCACATGACTTGCAATGAATCATGGGGATAGGAGTCCCCCAGAACCTCTGTCTGCTCAGTAGCCAATCCTTCAGACGATACTCAACTTTGCCATGTCCTGCTTGCTTCTCTTCTAGAGCGGAAATTACGGCACTCTTTGCTTGATCTCCGGAGAGTCCGTCAAAACCGTCTACTAGAGAGTTGATCATTGGGCCGTATCCTTCGAATGCCCTATTCATTGGTTCATTGATGTCGCCACCCCGATTTTCTTCGAGTACCCTCCTTATCTCAAGATCGTACTCGGTTGCGAAATCAAAGTCTCTTTGATCGTGACCCGGGACTGCCATCACCGCACCTGTTCCATAAGTAGAGACCACGAAATTACCAGCGTATATTGGAACCCTCTCATCGTTCAGTGGATTGATTGCATGCCTCCCTAGGAAGACACCTTTCTTCTCCTTCAGCATGTTTACTCTCTCGAACTCAGACATTCGTGAGCATTCTTCTTTGAGGGCTCTCCATCCTTCTTCCCACTCACTACCTGAACACAATTCTTCACACAAAGGATGCTCTGGCGACAGAGTGAGGAAAGTGACTCCGAAAATGGTGTCAGGCCTGGTAGTGAATGCTCCAATTACTGATGAAGAATCGGCCACTTGGAAGTCGATATGGGCTCCATTGGAGCGCCCGATCCAGTTCCTCTGCATAGCCTTAACATTCTCGGGGAACGAGATATTTTCGAGTTCATCGAGCAACTCGTCAGAGTACTCGGTCATCCTTACGAACCACTGTGCCATGTCTCTCTGAACTACTTCCAATCCGCATCTCCAGCATCTATTGTTTCTTACCTGCTCGTTAGCCAGAACGGTATCACAGTCAATGCACCAGTTTACTGGAGCCGACTTCCGCTCAATCAGACCCCTCTCATTGAGGATTAGGAACATCTCCTGGTTCCAACGGTAGTAATCCACATCCGATGTCGCCAAGAATCTCCTCCAATCGTATGAGTAGCCCATCCTTTCTTGGTCGGAACGAATGCTAGAGATGTTGCTATGTGTGACATCATGAGGATGCCCGCCTTCTTTCTTGGCGGCATTCTCCGCTGGCATTCCGAATGAGTCATACCCCATCGGATAGAGTACGTTCTTTCCCATTAATCTCTGGAAGCGTGCCATCGCATCGCCGATAGAGTAGTTCCTGACATGGCCCATATGCATGTGCCCAGATGGATATGGGAACATCTCAAGGCAGTAGAACTTGGGTTTAGAATCATCAATCTCAGCCTCGAATACTCTGTCTTCGGACCATTTCTTCTGCCATCTCGATTCGATCTCTTGGGCGTCGTATGGCATTTGCTCAAACTTACCGCTTAGTATTGCTTGTATATGCATTACGACTTTGTCCTATGTCTTGCTCGCAAGCTTCATGCTGTCCGAGGG
>CACAAP010000051.1:0-2719 GCA_902530535.1 uncultured Candidatus Poseidoniales archaeon | reverse complement strand
GTCCACGACCCAGACGCCCTGCGATGCGGGGACGTACAACCCCAACTCATCATCCAACTCCTCCACGGACTGCCTGGACACCCCCGCGGGGAGCTACTCCGGGACGGGTGCATCGAGTCCGACGCAATGCTCACCGGGGACCTGGCAGAACCAGACGGGGCAGTCAAGCTGCATCGATGCCAACCCGGGACACTACGCATCGGGATACGGGAACACGAACGAGACCCAATGCGCCCTCGGCACTTGGACTGATCAGTCGGGCCAGAGCTCCTGTACCCCTGCATCCCCGGGATACTACGTGGACACGAACGGGTCCACGACGCAGACGCCATGTAGTTTGGGCACTTACAATCCTAATTCTGGCTCTAGCGACCCGACGGATTGCGTCCAAGCCAGCCCTGGTTACTACGTGGACCAAGAGGGACAGTCCGGTCAAACCCCCTGCTCCGCTGGATCGTACAACAACATCACCGGGTCAACCACTTCTTCCGACTGCATCGACGCTCAACCGGGCTACTACATCGCCTATCCCGGATCAACATCCCAGAGCCCCTGCCAACTAGGGGAGTTCCAGCCATCGCCGGGACAGAGCACCTGCATAGAAGCAGATCCAGGGAATTACGTCGACTCTCTGGCAGCTACCAGTCAGACGGCTTGCTCCCCTGGCTCTTACCAACCCGACTACGCGCAGACAGACTGCCTATCTGCAAATGTGGGCCACTACGTGGATGTCTCCGGCTCAGCGAGCGAAACGCCCTGTGATGCGGGGACGTACAACACGTTCACGGGATCCGTTGTCTCCTCCGACTGCCTTGATGCTGACCCTGGTTACTTCGCAGCATCCTCAGGATCATCATCGCAGGTAGCCTGCTCCCCTGGATCTTACCAACCTGACTCAGGGGAGACGAGCTGCATCTACGCGACGCCCGGTCATTTCGTGGACGGTTCGGCGGCTACCTCTCAGCAGAGCTGCCAGCTCGGCGAGTACCAACCCAGCACTGCTAGGCAAAGTTGCATGACTGCTGACATAGGATACTACGTGGATTCTATAGGATCACCCAGTCAGACCAAGTGCCTGCCAGGAAAGTACAACCCCGACCAGGGTGCTACGAGTGTAGATGCATGCTTAGACGCAGAACCAGGATTCTACGTCCAGACGACAACATCTGGTGCTGGCAGCCAGACCCCATGCTCAGCTGGAACATATCAGGCGGCATTTGGGATGACGGAATGCACGGACGCCGAGGAGGGTTACTTCGTTGATACTACGCAAGCCACTACCCCCACGCCATGTGAAGCAGGGACATATCAACCAAGCACTGGACAGGTGAGTTGCCTGGACGCAGGAGATGGCCACTATGTTGCAGGAACAGGACAGTCTGAACACACGCCATGCCCCGTGGGGACATACCAGCCCAACGTTGGTTCAACTACCTGCGTAGATGCGGATCCGGGATACTTCGTGGGCGAAGAGGGTTCCACCACTCAGACTGGGTGTCAAGCGGGGACCTACCAGCCCGGGCAAGCTCAGGAGAGTTGCATATCTGCAGAGCCTGGTTACTACGTGACAGGAACAAAGGCGACCGAGAAGACGCCCTGCGATCCTGGGACCTGGCAGAGTGAATCTGGAATGACTACCTGTAACGAGGCGGAGCCAGGTTACCATGTCCCTAATTCTGGATCATCTGATCAGATTCCTTGTCCAAGTGGCACCTTCCAGCCTAACTTCAGTAGCACAGATTGTGAAACTGCTGAACCTGGTTTCGTCGTGGGGCTAGATGGGATGTCGGTAGCCTCTCCCTGTCCTGCCGGCACATACCAGTCTGCGAGCGGCCAATCATCCTGTACCGATGCCTCTCCGGGATACTTCGTCGGTTCTCCAGGTTCCAGCGAACAGACCCCTTGCGAGCCAGGTACCTGGCAGGATCAATCAGGCAGTTCCAATTGCCAGGAAGCCCAAGCTGGGAGCTTCGTGGACACCGAGGGTTCAACGAGCCAGAGCATTTGTGTTGAGGGGACATATCAGCCAGAATCTGGACAGACATCATGCATCTCTGCTCCCTCAGGGTTCTTCGTCGAATCCCCTGGATCATCGACACTGACCAAATGCCCATCTGGGCAACATCAGCCCCAGGAAGGGAGTACTTTCTGCGTGGATGAGCCGATTAATCCTCTACTAATTGGAGGGGGAGTAGCAGGAGTAGTAATCCTGCTTGTTGCTGCCGTGGTTGGATTCCGAGCATACAAGAGGAAGCAAGAGGCTGAGTTCGAGGCCATGATGTCAGAAGATCTCGAAGAAGGATCGGAAATAGAAGAAGAAAGTCCTGAGGAATTGGAAGATCCAGAGCCGGTGGACTACAACTCAATGACTGTGGCCCAGCTCAAGGAAATTCTCCAAGAGCGAGACTTGACGATTGGAGGGAACAAGGCAGAGTTGGTCGCCAGACTCGAGGAGGATGACATCCAACTGGCGAAGTTCAAGGCAAGACTAGGCCATGTGGAACAGGTGGTTGACGATGATGGCGATGATGACGATGACATCCTGGAAGACCTGGAACTAGAGGACGACGATGACGATGACGATGACATCCTGGAAGACCTGGAACTAGAGGACGACGATGACGAAATCGAACTAGACGAAGTCGGGGATGATCCTGAGATTGAAGACTCAGAGGAAGAAGTCCAGGAGACATTGGATGCTCCTGAGGAAATCAGCGAA
>CACAAP010000050.1:0-2726 GCA_902530535.1 uncultured Candidatus Poseidoniales archaeon | reverse complement strand
TGGTTGACGATGATGGTAACTTCTCAGTCGCTCATCTGACTGTAAACATACTGAATCAACGACCGGTGGCACTCTTCGAACGTCCTTTGGATGGACAGATTGGAGATACGTACATCTTCAGTAGTTCGTCATTCGATCCTGATGGGGATTCCTCAGAACTATCCCATTCATGGACATTCTCGGATCGAGAAGATCCAATAGAGAACACCACCTCAGTTAGCAGAACCTTTTCACAACCGGGACTGTACAGTGTCACACTAGTCGTTTTGGACGAGAGGGAGCTCGATTCGGCGCCCAAGACTTTCCTAATCTATATCGAAAATCCCCTCCCAGTTCCAATTATATCGTTCAGTTGTCCGAGCGATCAAGGAGGGATTTTGTCCAGAATCCCTGATGCTAGCGAGTCCGACATAGTCTGGCGCGTCCCTCAAACTAGTGAGGGAGGGGCTTTCATTGCCCCTGGTGATTTGATTAGGTTCGATGGGAGCGGCAGCTTCGACGCGGATCCGATGTTCCAAGACAGATCTTCCACTGACATGAGCGACCCGGAATGGAGCGGGATTATGGACTGGATTTGGGATTTCGGAGATGCTAGCCCTTCCTCTTCTGGGCCTATGGTTTGGCATAGCTATGACAGACCCGGAGAATATATGGTTAGGCTTACTGTAATCGATGGTTTTGGCGGTGGGGACTCGAACACCACGGAGATGAAAGTCAGAGTCTCATCGGCACCAGAAATAACGACAACCAGTCCCATTGCGACGGATTATGTGGTAGTTGGAGAATTGGTCAATCTTTCTGGAGAAGCCAGAGATGATGATCTGGACCTCGGTATCCATGCTTGGATAGATGATGATGCTCTCTTCGACAGCGACGGAGATGGAGATCCAACCAACGATAGAGACAGGAATTTGACTGACACTCTAGAGTTCAATTGGGACATCAATTCCTACGTGGATGATGACTGCCTGACATTGGAAGGGTGCGATGGAAATACAAGGAATGATTGGATAGGAGTCAATCAAACTTGGACAGAGCCCGGTGAAATCAGGATTTCTATGACTGTTTGCGATGGAGTAGGGGTGTGTGAATTCAGAGATTACGTTATCACCGTTCTATCACTCCAGGATACTGCCCCACCAAAGACTCTCGCCGACCTGACCCTTGCTGACCTAACGCCTGGAAAAGAGAGTGCAGGACTCTTGGCCCTAGTCACACTAGTGGCCATTCTAGGATGGATGATTCTCAGAGAGAGAGACGATGAGGAGTTGGATGCAATGGAGATGGTGAAGAAGTACGACGTTGATGAAGTCGAAGCTGAGGGAGGCCTTCCCGGGATGGATCAGCATAGCCCCCCTCCACAACCCAGATATCTTACCTCTGATCAGCGTACAAACAGAGAGTCGGGTTATGTGAGGCCGATTAGAACGAGGCGGAAATAGTGATTTCAAGATTTTATTCCACTGGAGTTGGTGTGTCAATAATTGTAGCCACCATGAGCGCTATCATTTTTGCCTCGGTCCCCGCCAGTTCACAATCTTCATCCTGTGGAGTTTCTCCGAGTAGTGACTGGGATCTAGGAGAGAACCCGAGAGATTACCTTTCCATAGATATCCCTGGGAGTGGAGGTGGGGAACTGTTCGGATTTGACGGAAGATCCGGCCTTAGAGCCCTTGACAAGGATGTCAGCACTGAATGGTCGGACGGTTCCTGGGAAGGATTTCCAGGAATCCAAGTGGATAACGGTTCTGCGACTGCTATAGAATTGGTACTCATGCCTGGGAAAAGGTACACGTTCTGCATAGATTTCAGTTCAAAGGGCGACGTGTACCTACTCACTCCGAGCAACATGGAAATGTATGAAGTGGATATGCTATGCGAAGAAGAAGGGTGGGAGTTGATCTGTGAGGACGGAGCATTGGACGCAGTTCCAGTCGAGTACAGGGACCTCTTTACATGGATTCCATTCAGAGATACCCATGCATACGAGTCGGTTTCCTACCATGAGTTCTCTGTAGCTATAGATTCATCCGGATCGGCATGGTCATTTGCAGGTTTTGGGGGTAGTTCAACTGACCAGGAGTTCTTCCTGGTTCTAGATGGTTGGGACAATAGCAGGCAGGGAGACCAGCCTGCTTCGGGAAATATGAGCGTAGAGGTGCTGATTGACGTAGAGGATAGGTTCATGCTTCCGAAGACCACAGCATACATACTGATTGGTTCACTTCCCCTTTCGTGCATTATTATCCCCCTAATCATTCACTCGAAGTATCACTCAACTGCATTGGGAAGGGAAGAGGCGGGGATGATTGAGGTCCCTTTCTTGAATGATGATTCCTGATTATGAATACTCCATAACTTCCCAAGCCATTCTCAGATCGGACGCGTTAATCCTGCCTTGCTGTGCGAGGTGCCAGCCTGACTCGGTGGTTGCGAAAACGAGTCCTTGGCCTAGAACAGGGGCGTGGATTCTAGCCCAATCGCCCCCTGGTCCAAGTCCCATGAGACAATACTTGTGACCTGTAGACTTCAATTCAAGAGCAGCCTCAAAAATCCTGAGAGCGTCCTTCCGATCGCTGGTCGAGTAGCAAGCCTTGACAATGTCCCCCATCTCTTGAGCTTCGGAGATGTTATTTGTTATCTCCGAAGTTGATGGGACGCCTTCTAATGAGTGGAAAGAGGCGATTACGTTGGTTTGTCCCCCTCCTGCTAATGAGACTAGTTCT
>CACAAP010000049.1:0-2732 GCA_902530535.1 uncultured Candidatus Poseidoniales archaeon | reverse complement strand
CCAACCCTCTCGTATTCGGGAGCCGAAGTTTCGGCCAAAACATCTTCTAGATTTGATATCGAATTAGCGAAGTATGCCTTCGTCGAAGAAGCATTCATCCACTCGTCATCGAAATCGGCCGTGTAATCCTGATTCCCATCATCGTCCAAACCATCGTAACCATCCTTTACTGCGGTCTCCACGTTACCCTCGATAACCCCGTCCAGAACACCGGATACACCGACTCCAACGTTAAGCAGCAGAAGAATTACTCCAACACCCAATGCAATATTTCCATTGTTTTCCATAGTTTCACTCGAACTCCCGAGAAGGGACTTAGGCATAAACCATTACACTAGGTTTAGTTTCCAACACTTACTTGCCTCTAAATCACTGTTATGGCATAGACAAGGTTCATTTCGACATTCGCGGACGATAACCTCGGGGACCCGTAGCTCAGTTGGTTAGAGCGCTCGGCTCATAACCGAGTGGTCATCGGTTCAAATCCGGTCGGGTCCACCATCAATTGCGACCCCAGATAATGACGTATTTCACGCCCGTCTCGGGCGAAGCCTCAAATATGGTTCAAGCAGAGGATTTTGTGATGAGTGCATCGATTAGAGTGCCACTGATGATTATGGCCGTCTATTTCCTGAGCCTCTGGTCAGGAGTAGCAGCAGTACAAGCCCAGACCTCGCCCGATGTTTCGCTTACCTGTGACCAACCAGCTCCGATCGAGGTTTATCCTGGCGCTCTGAGGTCCACGATCATATACTGCACACTCACCAACCCGACTACTTTCTCAGAGAAGGTCGATCTCACGTATCAACAGGGAATCATCTCAGTCGCGGGCCCAGGCTCAGCAACAGTACCCCCGGGGGACACATCCTTCCAAGTGGCCGCTAGAGCAGACCTGAGGCAACCAGAGGGCCAGCAAGTGGTAACGATTACCGCTACTGTGACCCAGTGGAATGGGGCCCCTGTTACTGCGGCTACTTCTCCAACAGAAGCCAAGGTGATGACCGTGTTCAAGCAATTCAGCAGACTCAGGGTCGGAGCTGAATTGGCCTTCATCCAACTCAGGCCCAAGGTCGACTACACTTTGGTCTTCGACGTTTACAACGATGGAAACGCCAGGGACAAATTCAACGTTGAGATTCAGAACTACGACGAGATGGTTGACGAGGGCTTCCAGCTCAGCCTACCGTTGATATCCCAGGAGATCGACTCCCTCGCTCCACCAGAGAAGTTCAGGGTGCAGATGAGGACGCCCAAGAACCAAGGATGGACAGACAAGTACTTCTCACTGCAGTTCAAGGCGACTTCGGAGTACTCGGTCAGATCCGAAGGTGTCCCCAACTATCAGATACAGGTTATGACCATCTACATCAGAGGCGTATACTTGCCAGGATTCGAACTAGTGGGTACTGCGATGATGGCGGCACTGGCCGGTGCGGCCATCGGCAGAAAGACCAATGAAAACCAGGTTTCTGTGGACGATGACGGGAACGTCATCCCGTTGGACAACCGTCTTTTCTAGATACGCCCTCCCAAGAGCCATCAGGCAACGGATTGATAACCATCAGTCTAACGTACATAGCCGAGGGATGTACCTTTTTCTTTGATGGGCATGTGAATAGTGACTAGATAGCGTGGTTGGAATGGGACAAGAAGATGGAAAGTCAGATCGCATAGACCCGATTACGGGTACCAAGGTCGGCGAATACGTCGACGAGGTAATCCCTGCTAGCAAATCAGCAGGACTACTAGAGAAGGCTGCCGAGCAAAGTCAAAGCCCAACTCCAGTTGCCGTTATTGCTGAAGACCCAGGAAAGGAGGAAGAAGGACCTATTCCAGAGGCAGCAGGACTGGTTGAAGCACTCAAGACAGTAGCATTGTTCGGAATTCTGCCAGTTTTCCTCACACGTATTCTTCTTGTGTATCTCCCGGGCGATGAACTAACTATCCCCGTTATTGGGGCCTCGTTGGTCATGTCATTAGTATTCCTACTTTCTTTATCCGTTGTGATGTGGAGATTACGGGTATTCTCCATTTCCAGTTCTGGTTTCACTATAACGGGAACTAGCGCTTTAGCAGCATCCGTAGTCGCAATCTCCTACATAATGATGCTAATTCTTCCGCTGATCCTAGGTGCCTTGCTAGAGGGCGAACTTTCGGTTGGGCAGGTTGAGTACAGCGAGGATGGCGAGTCGATCACCATCAAGGTACTCCAGAACACTATCTCAGATAGGGACATGGAGGCTTCAATAGTCATCCTTCAGGCTGGGCAGCAAGTATGGTCCTCTACTGCAAACTTCTCCATAGACAGCGGGAAGGGAGAGGGGGAGATCACCATATTAGTCGACGATTTCTATTCCACGAATGCCCTTCCAGACTCGCCTTACACATTGGGGCTGACCATAGACGGGGATAGTTCAACCAGAGACCTAACTTACAGTCAGATTACTTGGGATACAAGCCAGTGGACTGGAGCAGACGCCCTCTCAAGGGATATTACAGGTGTTGACGGCCTGGCATCCGGAGTTGTCAAGGAAGATCCAGACCGGTGTAGTGGCGATGCTGACAACTGCCTGGTTGGAGTAGTCATGTCAGGTTGGTCGGGACTCGATACCGGTGCAGATAAGCCTGCAAGGATGCCCTTCGCCGACTACACTGTAGAGGCAGTTCTCATGGAAGGGAACGATGTGGCAATAGCCTATCCCACAATCTCGGTAATCAACACACAAGCATCA
>CACAAP010000048.1:0-2742 GCA_902530535.1 uncultured Candidatus Poseidoniales archaeon | reverse complement strand
CCTCTCTTCGGGCAGCTCCTCTAGGATTGACCCTCCCAGCATCTCATCCAACTCCGATTCCGAGATGATTCGGACGCCAAGCCTGTTGGCCTTGTCGAACTTTGATCCCGATGACTCTCCTGCGACTAGGAAGTCTAGGTTCCCTGAGACCGACGAGACGACCTTGCCTCCCTCTGATTTTATCGAAAGAGCAATCTCCTTCCTTGGTCTGCTCAGAGTACCTGTAATGCAGAAGGAAGAGCCGGAAAGGAGTCCATCGACGGATATCTGCTCTCCTTCGACGATTTCCACCTGCTCATAGAGGTCCATTATCGACTCCTTCCTATCGGAAATACCGTCCAGAAGAAGGTTGGCCACGGTCTCTCCTACCCTGTCGATGGAAACCAGTCTCTGGATGGCTTCCTGTCTTTCTTCGGTCATCTGTATCAGCTCGTCTAGAGTCTTCACCTCCGCACAGACGAGAGTTGCTATCTCGGGACCAATCCTAGGCAGTCCAAGTGCCGAGATGAAGGTGCTGAAGGTCATTGCTCTGGTGGAGTTCAATTCCTCTAGGACGTTGTTGGCTGACTTCTCGGCCATTCTCTCTAGTGAGATTAACTCCTGCTCCCTGTCCTCCAACCGATACAGATCCCCCAAACTCGTGACCAGCCCCGATGAGCAAAGTTGCTCTGCGAGCTTCTCGCCTATCCCATCCATGCCCAGCTTCCTGCACCAGTACAGTATTGCTCTCTCTAGTCTCGATGGGCAGTCTATGTTGGTACATCTGATGAATGCCCCATCGATAATTAGGTCAGTGGAACATCTTGGGCATCTCTCTGGAACCGGGATCTCGCACCTGGAAGGTAGTGGGTCTGAGAAAGGGGTCCCATCTGAATGGGACCTGTCAATAAGATCGCTGTCATGGGCCGGTCCAAGGACCTCGGTGATTTTTGGGATTACGTCCCCCCTTCTAACTACTCTCACCTTGTCCCCGATCATTATCCCGAGTCTCTCGACCTCGCCCTTGTTATGGAGTGTCGTATTCTCAACGGTAACTCCGGAAACTACCACTGGTGCTACGCGCGAAACCGGAGTTACGTTGCCCGTCCTCCCGGTCTGCCAGAAGACATCCATCAGCACCGTTACCGCCTCCTCGGCAGGGAATTTCCATGCCAGAGCCCATCGAGGGTGATGTGCGGTCTCGCCCAGGAGACCGCGCTTGTCCAGGCGATCGAGTTTGATCACGACCCCATCTATTTCCCAGTCTGCAGAGTCTCTCGACTCGAGCCACTCCCTTGTAACTGCCAGTATGGATTCTGTGGTGGTGGAGTCGTCGTCACCTGAAACCACATGGTTTCCCGCCACCTGAATCCCCATCTCGCCTATCCATGAGATTATCTCCGAGTCGAGCTTGAACTCTGGTGGCTCAGGACTGTCTGGATGGCGGTCCTTATCACTTGGGAACTCAACCCCGTAGGCAAGGAACTGCAAGTCTCTCGGGCTTCCCTTGCCTGCATCGGCATGCTTCTGCCTAAGTGCTCCTGCGGCGAGATTCCTTGGATTGGGCGCAACCTCTGAGTACTTCTCTCTGAATACTTGCAGAGGCATTACGACCTCCCCTCTAACGTGACAGTCTCCGTCCCAACCGAGTTTCTCTGGGACGTTCGTCATCCTTCTTGCGTTTGCCGTCACGTCCTCGCCTCTCCTGCCATTGCCTCTGGTGGCGGCTCTGATTAGTCGGCCTCGACGATATTCCAATGATAGGGCTGAGCCATCGAGCTTCGGTTGACATACGAACCGCCGGCCATTCGCGGTGGTCTCGGAAACGAAGTGAGATACCTCTTCGTCCGAATTGGCCTTGTCCAGGCTCATCATCCTGAATAGGTGGTCGACCTTTTCAGAGCCAGGAGGGGGATCTGAACCCACCCTGCTCAGTTGAGGGTGATTGGGGGATAGGAGCTGCAGCTCGTCTCTCAATGCGTCGAAATCTGCATCTGATATCTCGGGTTTCGCTTCGTTGTAGTAGAGGTCTGAGTGCTTCTCTAACTGCTCTGCTAGCCAGTCAACCCGGCCCTCGGAGGTTCCCTCGTCCGAATGCGTAGAACCCATGACGATGCAAAGGGGGGCGATGGCCTTCAAACTGACCATTTTTGCGGTACTTTCCCAATGGTGGGCCTGCCAGGATTTGAACCTGGGTCGCGCGACCCCCAGCCGCGAAGTATAGGCCAAACTAACCTACAGGCCCCAATTGGGCTCACTGCGAGTGAGCGTTCAGTCAAAGCCCTGACGGAGAGCTTACTGCTGTCTGTCGATGCTGAAGGGGGCGACCTCGTCGATAAGGTCTATGTGTCCCACGAACATTCTTCTGCAGCAGTACAAGTTGAAACCAAGGTCATCGAGGACTTCTCCGGCATCCTTACCCTCCGCGAGAGCATTCTGATACTCCTGGTACTTGTGGGCTATGACCTTCCCGCAACTCCAACATCTGACTGGTATTAGCATCTTTCCACCTACCTGTACGACTTCTGCCACTTCTTTCGAGCGCCTCTACCCATTTGATGCTTGGGTTCCTTTCTCCTGGGGTCGTTGACCAGAATCTTCCTCTCGAATCGTACGAACTCGTCCCTTAGCTCCTCGTCATCGCCCTCTGCTCCATCGTTGTACTTCACTAGGCCACGGGCTATGGCGGTCCTGATGGCGTCGACTTGTCCCATCTGTCCCCCGCCCTTGACATCGACGGAGATGTCTACTCTGTCGATTCTG
>CACAAP010000047.1:0-2872 GCA_902530535.1 uncultured Candidatus Poseidoniales archaeon | reverse complement strand
GAGACGCCGTGGTCATAACCTCGTCCGCTTGGCTGCATCGTAATCGGCCCCTTGTCATAAGGGACTCTTATCAATATTGGTTGGCGGAAGACTCAATCGAGCAACCATTCTGACAGATAATATTAGGTGGGACCATGCGAGTAGCAGTTCTGGCTTCAGGAGGAAAGGACTCGACGTATGCGTCATGGTGGGCACAACTTCAGGGATGGGAAGTTGTTTCGCTAGTCACGGTCTTGGTCAAAGGGGATGATTCAATGATGTTTCAGTTGCAAAATACCTGGATAACGGCATTTCAGGCTTCGTCATCGGGCATCCCCTGGAAGCCAATCATATCATTTGGAGAGGAGGAGGACGAAGTAAGGGATCTAGAGTCTTCAATGACTGCAGAAGGGGATATTTTCGATTTCAAGGAGATTTTCCCCCTAGGAGTCGAGATTCCTGAGGATTTGATTATTCACTCCGGCCCTCTGGATATAGACGCCCTAGTAGTAGGTGCACTTCGTTCAGACTATCAGAAGACCAGGATTGAGAGGATGTGCCAAAGACTAGGCATTGCTTCATTCAGCCCACTCTGGCACAAAGACCCGAGAGAACATATGCAGTCCCTTCTAGAGCATGGATTCGGAGTGGTATTTACCTCGGTTTCTACGGAAGGAATGAGTGCGGAATGGGTAGGGAGGACCCTTGAGGGAGAGTCTCTGAACGAATTGATAGATCTCTCTAAGAGGCATCGATTCAACTTGGATGGAGAGGGTGGAGAGTTCGAGACGATTGTAGTTAGTGCCCCCCATATGAGAAGGGACGTAATACTCGAAGGTGAAGTAGTCTGGAAAGGTTCCAGGGGTTCATTAAAGATTCTTTCGTGCGAACTTTCTTGAAATCGCTAGGCTCAAACAGGAGACCATAGTCGGACGACTCGTATTATGCCAGTTTCCCCTTTGGATTACAGGTATGGAAGAGATATAGCTAAGGAAATCTGGTCCAGGGAGGGGAGGCACGCGAGATCTCTAGAAGTTGAGAGAGCTTTGATTTGGGCACATAGCAAGATGGGGCGAGTTTCCCCAGAGGATTATGATGCAGTTGCGGAGATCTCTGATCCGGGAATCGTTACCGCGGATAGGGTGGACGAACTAGAGGCAGAGACAAAACATGACATTATGGCACTTACAAAGGCTATGGCTGAGGCTGCAGGAGATGCGGGGTGGTGCATCCACCTCGGAGCAACCAGTAATGATATTGTGGACTCGGCTGTAGCTCTGCAGATAAGGGACAGCATAGATATCCAAAGACAGTCCCTTGTCGGACTGATTCTGAATATGTGTGGAATCGCTGAGAGAGAGTCTGGGACAGTGATGCTAGGAAGAACACATGGGCAGGCTGCGGTTCCTATTACGTTCGGTCTGAAGGTTGCAGTGTGGGTAGATGAGATGAGGCGCCATCTGGTTAGGCTAGAGGAAATGCGGCCCAGATGCATAACAGGTAAATTCCTAGGAGCGGTAGGAACTGGAGCAGCCCAGGGCGAGGGAGCTCTAGAATTGCAGAGTCTGATTCTCGGTGACTTGGGTTTGGAAGCCCCCGTCGCCACTACTCAAGTGGTTGGAAGGGACAGATACATCGAATGGGTCGGGTGGATGGCGAATGTTGCTACGAGTATTGAGAAGATTCTCCAGGAAGTCAGAAACCTACAGAGGACTGAGATAGGAGAGGTAGCTGAGGAATTTGACTCAAAGAAGCAGGTCGGTTCGTCCACTATGGCTCACAAGAAGAATCCGATTACTGCAGAGAATGCATGTGGTCTCGCCAGAGTAGTCCGTTCAATGATCATACCATCTTACGAAAATGCACTCTTATGGCACGAGAGGGACTTGGCTAACTCCTCAAGCGAGAGATTCACTCTTTCACATTCGATGATTCTGCTTGATGATGTTATTTCAAAATGCGACAAGGTACTTTCAGGACTAGTTGTAGACAGAGACAGAATGAGGAAGAATATCGAGGATCAAAATGGGCTAATCATGGCAGAGAGGGTTATGTTAGAGTTGGTAAATCGTGGCATGCCGAGGGATCGGGCTCATGAAGAGTTGAGGTCGGCATCCATGGAAGCAGTCGAATCTGGTTCTAACCTAGAAGAGATTTGTAGAAATTCTAGTGAAATAATGGAGTTGTTTGAAGAAGGTGAGGTGGCAGACCTTTTCTCACCGGAGTCTCATCTTGGCTCGTCGGAAGAGATAGTGGCCAATTCGGTTTCGATGGCTAGAGAACTTTGCTCAGAGTACTGATGGCACGAGAAGAAAAAGTGCCGTAATTGAAGCTACGGCAAAGAGGAGCATAATCATAGCGTGGGGACCATACTGGTTTGCGTCATCAAGAGCCACATTCAGGAACCCTTCCTCCATAACCCCCTGAATAATTGAGGATTCGGAATGGTTGAAATCGGGAGGAGGTCGCCTTGGAATTCTCTCTGGAGATTTATCCTGTCTCACAATTGTTTCTAGTAGCAGATTCGTAATTATCATTGCCCCTATTCATCTTCTGGCATGTTGAATCCTGCCCTTTCCAGGAGATTGTCCATATCTTCTAGTGCCTCTGAATCTGGCTTGGAGAGAGCTTGCGGATCCTTTGCATCGCCGACATAGTCATCCCCTCCTTCCAAAGCGAATCTGAGTCTTCGATTCCTGATCACTAGGATTGTGCGGACAAGAACTATGGATATCCCCCCCATTACTAATGTGAGGAGTATCTCTGTACCGGAGGCCATGTATCCCGGATAACTAGAAAGTGTTTAGTTTGTTCCTGGGAGTCCCTGGGAAAGCGGCCTTGAGAGATGCCGGCGATTAGATGGGCTTGGTTCTAGCCACTTGCCTGAAGTGTA
>CACAAP010000046.1:0-2888 GCA_902530535.1 uncultured Candidatus Poseidoniales archaeon | reverse complement strand
TCACCTATCTGGTAAGAGAATCCGTTCTAATAAGAGGAAGAATGACTACCTGAATTAGTGCCACTACAAGAAAAATAGATGCCGAGGTTAGAGCTATTGTGGAGCCCGTGCCAGTCCTCAACTCCGCAGAGACATAAATCCCGATTATTGTGGAGGATAGTCCGAATACCTGCGCCCATATGAGGCAAGATCGGAAGCTCCTTGATACGATCTGAGAAGTCGCCGCGGGCGTAACCAAGAGGGCCGTAACCAGGAGAGCTCCAACAAACTGTACCATGCTTACCACTACTACGGCCGTGATTACGCTGAATGCCCTCCCTATTCTCCTAACAGGGATGCCCTGAATTTGTACGGAAATCGGGTCGATTGCCGTTGCCAGCAAGACATGGCGGAAAATTCCTAGGAATGCCATGGAAGAAAAGCTCATCACGACAATGATTTCGAAGCTTTGATCATAGATAAGCAGGATATTTCCAAACAAATAACCCTCCACAGTATGGGTGATCCCTCCTCCCCAATAAGACAGACCAAACAGTCCCAATGCAAGCACCCCTGTCGAGAAAATCGCAATCGCTGCATCCCCTGTTAGTATTCCCCTGGTCTGCAACTCGTGGATTAGCACCGATGAAATGACACTGAAGAGCAATGCATACCAAAGAGGAGATGTGGCGCCCAATACGAGCCCGACTGCAACTCCCCCGAATGTAACATGGGCCAAGCCATCACCGATCAATGCGAGATTCCTAATCAATAGGAATGAGCCTAGATATGAAGCCACCATCGTTACCAATAAGGCAGCAACAAACGCATTTTGGAAAAGTGGTACTGTGAAGAAAGAGGGAAATATCTCCCCTGGAACATGGGGGGCTATACGTTCCATTATCGGGGATATTAGAGACATTAGTTCAGAACCGGCTCTCATATACATCATCCTCATCTATTCTTGGTGCTCATTCTATGCTCGTCATGGACGTGTCTTATCCCCCTCAATCCAGCGAGGGAGGAAAAGTCAGGGACCTCCTCTGACGGCCCATCGAATCTCACGCCCCCTTCAAGGTAGACGATTCGATGAGCTGCCTGTGTTATTGTGGTCAAATCGTGAGAAACCATCAGTACCGTCATATTTTCTTTGTGACACAGGTCATCTAACAATTTCAGTAGAGAATTTCTCGAGGGCAGATCCACTCCAACAAGAGGCTCATCCAGGAGTAGGAAATCGGCTTCAGATGCCAGTGCTCTAGCGATCACTGAACGTTGAAGTTGACCTCCCGATAGTCTTGATACGTCTGTGTCCGCCTTATCGACTAGTCCGACCATTTCCAATGCCCTGTTGACTCTCGCATTCCTTTCGGAGTTGCCCAGAATGAACATATTCTTCGCATTTAGAGTACCCAATCTCACCAGTTCTCTCACAGTGATTCGAATATTGCTAGACAGGTTTGAAGCGGCTTGTGGCACCCATCCAATTCTTCCATGATCAGAGTTCGAGAAACGCTCTTTTCCGTACACCCGGACTATGCCACCCGTGTTGGGGACAGGATCCAGAAGCCCCAGGATGGTCAGAAGAAGTGTCGTTTTACCGCTCCCATTCGGGCCGACCAATCCTACGAACTCGCCCTTTCTGATTTCGAGGTCCACTTCTTGGATCACTATTTCCCCAGAACGCGCTACAGATAGATCACTAATCTCCAGGATTGGGGCCGTCGACTCCACTCCTTTTGCAGAACCCAACCCCATGCTCAAGCATCTCTCCTAGAAGCTCTCGAGAGGGCGGTCCTCCAAGAGGGGGGCCTTCTCAAGCTGCCCCCTAGCAACCTAGGCCGGTTTTCAGACCCTCGAGGTTCTTCCCCATCAACGAAAGATAATCATCGTCACTATCGATAGGTGGTAGTTCCATGGTGTAGAGAGTCTTAATCTCAAGTCCACTGGTCTGTTCCACTATTGCGGCAACTACATTTGGCGAGGTGTACTCTTCTACGAAGAATACTGTGATGCCCTCCTCCTCGATTTTTTCTATTACCTCGAGAATGTCGGCAGCCGATGGCTCTCCTTCTGGATCCAGGCCGTGGACAGTTACAAATTCCAAACCGTATCTCTTAGCCATGTAAGCATAGGCATTGTGATTAGCAGCAACGGTGGTCCCCGTACAGGTGCTTGTCGAACCGAATGCGGCGTCGAAGTCTGAATGTAGGGAATCCAACTGTTCCACGAATGCCGCGGCGTTCTCTGTGAAAGCAGCCTCCCCGCTTGGGAATGCTACTATTAGGGCATCTAGTACAACGCCGATTTGCTCCTTGTACGAAAGCGGGTCAAGCCAGCTGTGTGGATCAAAGTCGAATGCTTCGCCTTCTTCAGCGATAATCTCCTGTTCCGAGTGCTCCTCCATCCACATGTGACCTGCAGCCTCGCAATCAGCCTCGTTTGATTCGTAGTTCTCGTGGGTTGTTGTGTTATGGCAATCTCCTTCTCCTTCGTGATCGCCATGATCATCATCCTCCATCCACATGTGGCCTGCAGCCTCGCAATCAGCCTCGTTTGATTCGTAGTTCTCGTGGGTTGTTAGGTTGTGGCAGACTCCTTCGTGGTGGTCATCTTGACCACCAGGGCCGCTGTTCCCAGCCACCCACATCAATCCAGCTCCCTCGCAATCGGCTTGATTTTGATAGGTCGAATTGACTGTGTGAGTGCTGATGTCATAGCAAACCATCGCAGAGTCGCCCGCGTGGTCTCCATGGTCTCCATGGTCTCCATGGTCACCGTGGTCATCATGACCGCCTTCACCCATCAGGATGAAGAATTCTACACCCATAGGTAGTGCGAAACCGTAATCCCCCTCTTCCTCGATGTGAATGGTGGCGTAACCAATCATGCCATCGTGCTCGTCGTGA
>CACAAP010000045.1:0-2942 GCA_902530535.1 uncultured Candidatus Poseidoniales archaeon | reverse complement strand
AACCGTTCGCAAAGAACACCTAACCTGTGCCCTCCCGGGATACCCAGAGTCCTTGCTAACTCAAGAGTATCCACCAAGGCTAGCGGAGAGGGTACCTCTCTCCCAACTCGTATACACTCCATTTCTAGGAACCTCCAGTCGAATGCTACGACATTATGGCCTACAATTATCGAACCTTCAATCATCTCGCAAATAGAGTCCAGGTGCTCACCGAAACTCTCCGTATCCCTAACATCCTCGTCAAATATGCCATGTACGTTACTAGACTCGACGGGAATTCTACACCCTGGGTCAACTAGCGATTGCATACTAAGTTGTGAGCCATCAGAATCACTACCAACCAGTGCGAACTGCACCACTCTATCCTGCCTAGGATTGAATCCGGTGGTTTCCAAATCGAATCCAAGCACCCTGAACCCCCCAAGAAAATCAGAGACCACGAGTCCTCGCTGCCGGCACCATCCATGAACCCTACCAAAGCCATTCTAGGTGGACTGCCGTCCAACACGCATATGAGTGACCTTTGATTTCTGGTAGTATGACGGGACGCAGGCAAAGACTCACGATGCTCCTAGGAATCCTGATGATTTCCCATTCTCTGGCCGGATGCGGAGGCATAGGTCCAGGCAGCCCAAATGCGGCTCTCACATCAGATAGAGCCACCGTTAACACGGGAGAGACGATAAATTTCGATGCACGCTCTTCGACCACTCCCAATCCGACGATTATCGACGAATTCAGATGGAACTTCGGTGATGGCGAGAAGAAGACAACAAAGCAGGGCGTAATCAGTCATGCATTCACAAAGGCCGGGAACTTCGAAGTGACAGTTGAGGTGTTCAATGACAATGGAGACTCAGACTCTGCCAGCATCCTAGTTTTCGTAAATGCGATACCAGAAATCATCCTCAACATCCCAGACTTCGTCAAGACAGGACAAGAGGCTAGACTCGACGCCAGTGACTCCTTCGATCCCGAGGGAGGAGGGGTGGAGATTGTGTGGGACTTCGATGCGAACACCGATTCCGATGGAGACAGCGACCCTCTCAATGACGTCGATGGAAGCGGTCCAGTGACTAGGATTACAGTTACGGAAGCCGGGAATATCACAGGGACCGTAACGGTCTCAGACGATAGCGGAGGGAAGAATACCACACTTTGGACCCTCAGAGTCGTCTCTCGTACGTTCAGGATTGTTTGGGAAGAAGTATTCGTCGACTACGACTGGTCAGGCTACCTAGAACAGGGCGAGACTCATGAGATTCAGTTCCAACCCGGGGAAGGAGCCAGGCTAATCGATGTGTCCGCAACCCTCTCTCTAACTCGAGATATCCTCCCAATCACTTGGCCGGAGGACAATTTCACCCTAGAGGTAGACATCCCTTCCTCCGGATGGTCCTATACCGTTATTACAACTCAGGAAAATATCACAGAGAACTCATCTGCGATAATCGAGAGGACCGAAATGAATCCTTCTCCAGTATCCGATTATACAGTTTTCGCAGACTCTAAGGAAGAACTGGAGCAGTCGCTTCTCGGAGATCCCGATGGAAGATTTGGACAGGGAGACTGGTTCTGGAGGATTACCGCACTGGAATGTGACCCCGATACTCCTGTGGATGGAGTGGATCCAGACCAAGGTAACGATTGGACTCTTGAGGCCCAGTTCGTCGTATTGGTCCTAAGGGTAAGTGAAGTAAGCATCTGATGACATCGAGCGAAGACCTTTCAACCCCCAGTCATTGGGATTATCATGGCAAAGTCGTTTGAGATCACAAAGGTGTCCATTCGAGAACGCCTAGTAGTAGATGCGAAGGTGGGCATGAAGGACCCCCAGGACTATGACTTCTCCCCCAGAGCAAACCTCTCAGGCACCACTCTGAGCATAGTCAACGAGTCCGGGGAGCCCTCTTCTACTTTTGAGCTGGACGAGGAGCAGGTCATAACTGCCGAGAGGGACAGAATGCTAGAACTGAGAGTCAAGTTCAACGTTCAGGGCATGCATGGTGTTCTTACCCACAGAACACCACAGCCGATGACAGGCCCGAAGTCGAAGAAGCTAGCCGAGCCAAGTTGGAAGACCATCCTGCCTCTGTCAATGTGACTTTGCACCGTCGGGATTAAGCCGGGTCCTACATTCCAACACACGCTGGACCCATAGTGTAGCCTGGATATCACATGAGCTTGCGGAGCTTGTAACCCGTGTTCGAATCGCGGTGGGTCCGCCACCTAGCAGACGAGGAAGAAGGGCGACCGGTTCAATAGTGAGCGTACTCGGGGCGGATTCAGGACCCATAGTGTAGCCTGGATATCACTCTAGCCTCCGGAGCTGGAAACCCGTGTTCGAATCGCGGTGGGTCCGCCATCTGTACACTTTCCATTTACAAACCATACTAAATACCCGACCAACAAATCAATGACGTGAGATTGATTGCCTTAGTAACCCTAGTCATCTTTTCGTCTACTCTGACTGGGTGTACGGGCGATACCACCTCTGAGAATATAGAGGACATCACTTCTGAGATTGAATCAGACAACGAGAGAGTCGTAGTTACGACCCTGATTGGGAAAGAAGAATGCGAGGAACGGGGGGGCACATGGTTCGAGGAATCAAACCGGGGTGGAGAATCGCATTGCTCCCTAGACGAGGAACCAACGTATGATCCAGATTCTCCTAAAATATACTGCGAGCAGAGAGGTGGAACCTGGGACGAGGAAATACGCGATTGTTCATTCCCAGAACAGAACTCAGAAGGAGAGGAGCTACAGGAAGGACCAACATACGTGCCGCCATGTAATGTCACAGCGTCTATGGGGTTGAATTCAACCAACAACCCGATCGAATGGTCTGAATTTCAGAGTGGTACATGGTTATCCGTAGATGGCTTGACCGCTGTCTCCTACACCTCGGATGATTATGATAACGAGACCGAAATAGTGGT
>CACAAP010000044.1:0-3150 GCA_902530535.1 uncultured Candidatus Poseidoniales archaeon | reverse complement strand
ACCATGCAGCAGGATTTCCAGGAATGATCGATAGATTCCCAGATCTTGAGGTCTGGGGGCATGAAGATGCAAGAGTGCCTAGCCTATTGGGGAATATTGTATTCAGAAAGGTGGACTTCACCAATACTTGGGATTGTGAACCCGGGGAAAGCGTGGATTGGTCTGCAGGATCTATTGAGATTACTGTTACTCACTCACCCGGTCATGCACCTGGTCACGTCACCTTCCACGGACATGGAGTCTACCATGCTGGTGATCTTCTCTTCGTCAGGAGCGCTGGGAGGGTGGATCTTCCCGGAGGAGATCCGCAAGCACAGCAGAGGAGCTTGATTAGAGCCAAGCAGATTCTCAGTAGTCTGCCTACGGATTGGAGATTGATTCCAGGACACAGATATGATAATTTCAAGGGCGAGGTACCAGACTGGATTAGTCTAGAAGATGCGTTGAAGCATAACTACTTCCTTTCCAATATTACTATGATTGAATGAGTTATCTGCCGAGCATCCTTCTAACTTGGGTGCTTTCTTGATCCAAAGAAGGTGTTTCTTCCTCCCTGATCTTCTTCAGAGCGTTCAGAGGAATCCAAGCATCAGGAACTAGTCGCCAAGGAGTAACTCGTGCCATTATCCCCAGCAGAATCTGACTTCCTGGAATCATGAAAACTCTCAAAGGAGGCACTACCAAACTCAAAGCAGCCAAGTCGTCTCTAGCCTGAATTCTCTCCTTTCTACTGACCCTTCTCCCAATCAGTATGTTGGCCAATGTTCCTGATGTCTTTTGGAAATGCTCAGCCCCTATTCTCGAAGCATCCCAAGCCTTCTCCAATCCCTCTCCCCACTTACGTGGCTCCTTCGCTACTTCTCTGATTTCGGTCTGAGATTTATCCGGGAGTCTACGATAGGCTAACGAAGCTCCCGTGATGACCCATGGAACCCATCTAAACGTGAATCTGACAGCGTTTGAGACTCTACCCAATGTAATCACTCTGTCTTGTCTATTCTCTCTTTGTTTAGATTTCTCTTTTCCAATTCTTTCTCTACCGTGCCAGAAGGTAATGTTCCTTCCTGCTCCAATGCCGAAATCGCTGCAACAACAATGCTGTTTGTATCTATTTCGAAAAACGAACGAAGGGCTTCTCGTGTGTCGGATCTTCCGAACCCATCTGTTCCGAGTACAATGTATCTGCCTCCTATCCATCTCTGAATCATCTCAGGGACGGAGCAGATGTAGTCAGAAGTAGCGACTGTGGGCGTTTCGTCTCCAAAACATCTGGAGACGTATGGTTCTTCGGAAATTTCAGGGTTCAGGCGTCTTGATCTTTCGTGCTCAAGACCTTCCCTGCGAAGTTCCCCATAGGAGGTAACGGACCAAACCTCTGATGATATCTCGTGTTCACTGAGTAGTTCCGAGGCTGCCTCCCTAACGTTCCTCAGGATTGGGCCGGATCCGAGTAGCCTAATCTTTTTTCTTCCCTCTCCCACTTCTTCTATTTTGTACGCTCCCCTAACGATGCCATCATCCACGTCAGGTGGCTTTGGCATCTGCTGCTGATTCTCGTTGTAAAGCATCACATAGTGGAAGACATCAAGATTCTGGCCCCACATCTCATCTATTCCATGTCTGATGATAGCGGCTAGCTCGTAGGCATATGCAGGATCCCATGCTCGACAGTGAGGAACTGCCGAAGCCATCAGTAGACTGTGTCCATCCTGATGTTGTAGACCCTCTCCGTTAAGCGTGGTCCGTCCCGCTGTCGCGCCCATCAGGAAGCCGCGGGCGCGAGCGTCTGCAGCACTCCAAATCTGATCCCCTACCCTCTGAAATCCAAACATAGAGTAGAAGGTGTAGAAAGGCATGGTAGCAGAGTTTGCACTAGAATACGAAGTAGCACTTGATATCCATGAGGCAATGGCTCCTGCCTCCGAAATTCCTTCCTGAAGGACCTGACCTGATTCCGACTCCTTGTAGTTTAGGAGCATCTTATGGTCTACCGGAGTGTACTTCTGGCCTCTAGAAGCGAAGATCTCAAACTCGCTGAATAGTGGATCCATTCCGAAAGTTCTGCCTTCATCGGGGATGATGGGCACGACTCTGGAGCCTATCTCTGATTTCATCAGATTTCTTAGCAGGCGAACGAAAGCCATGGTCGTAGAAACCTCTTGACCTTCTGGGGTACCCTGGTCGAATGCTGAATATGTGTCTTGTCCGGGAAGATCGAAGTTAATTTTCGAGGGTTTTCTTGAGGGTAGATATCCACCAAGTGCGGTTCTTCTTTCGGTCAGATACTTGATCTCATCCGAGTCTTCTTCTAGTGCGATGAAGGGATTTTCTTCGAGTCTGGAGTCCTCGATATCAATCTCCAGAGCATCACGGTAAGCTTTCAGGTCGTCGATAGTCATCTTCTTCTTCTGGTGAGTTGAGTTCCTACCCTCGAAAGAGTCGATTCCCCAGCCTTTCACTGTATGTGCCAAAATTACAGCTGGACCCTTTGCAGAAATAGCTGATTTGTATGCAGAATAAACCTTTACTGGATCGTGCCCTCCTCTGGTAAGGCCTTCTATTTCTGTATCAGAAATTGAGGTTCCTAGGGCCTTCAGGGACTCGCTTCCAGAGAACATCTCTTCTCGGAAATCGTCGATTGAAAGAGTGCTGAGTCGTTGCCAGTCCCCATCGGTGATCCCCTCCATCTTCTCCAGAAGCTCTCCTTTTGTATCTCTTTGGAATACTCTGTCCCATCCGGACCCCCAAATTAGCTTGATTACTGTCCATCCTGCTCCTCGATAGAGGCCCTCTAGTTCCTGGATGATGCTGGAATTCCCTCTTACAGGACCGTCTAGCCTCTGCAAATTGCAATTTACTACCACGATTAGATTGTCCAACTGTTCCCTACCGGCTACTGCTATGGAAGCTATTGCCTCTGGTTCGTCCATCTCTCCGTCCCCTAAGAAGGCGAAAACCCGACTCTCCGATGTATCTGCAATTCCTCTTTGGTCGAGATACTTCCAGAATCTTGCCTGCATTACGGCACCAAGTGGCCCTAAACCCATCGAAACGGTGGGATACTCCCAGAATTCTGGCATTAGTCGTGGATGGGGGTATGAAGACAGTCCCTCCACAAAGGCCTCCTGCCTGAAGTTAGAAACCTGATCT
>CACAAP010000043.1:0-3165 GCA_902530535.1 uncultured Candidatus Poseidoniales archaeon | reverse complement strand
GCGCCCGACACATTCAGTAGGCTGTCTTGGCACTCCGCTTGTGGAGGAGATAGCAGAACCATAGGAACAGGGATGCTACAGGTTAGTAAGGGAGCTAAGGGGGCTGATGCTGGACAAATTTTCCATAATTTACTACTATCTGATTCTGCAGAGGCGGATTCAATCCCAGAACTGGAAGTAATGGAGAATGACGTCGTTGGTTGCGGTCACGGAACCGCGAATGGTCCAATCGACGAGGAACAGATGTTCTACCTAAAGACAAGGGGCTTTGATGAGAAAGAGGCAAAAAGAGCCCTGATTGCGGCCTTCCTGAACTCTACTCTATCGGAGATGGGAGGGGAAAAGTTGCACGAGTGGCTCGTAGGCGAATTGACTCTACAACTTGAAGCCCTGCACTCCTGAAATGAGAAATTCATTTGTACCGGGATGTTCTGGTTCAGTCATGGACAGTGACCATTGTGAGGATATCTCCTGCCTATGCGGCTACAGGGGGAGGGCAGTACCAATGCGCCAACATATGGAGTGCCCTCGCTGCTACAGAGTTGTAGAAGCATGTTGCGAAGGTATTCCAGAATATTACTGATAGTACGAAGAGCTGTTTTTGGAACTGCGAACTGAGATAGAGGGAGAACATGGCACAAAAGAATGGTTTGGAAGTCAGGGGTCACGAAAAAAAGGTCTCCTCCATACTGGGAGGGATTGCGGCTACGTATCTTGTATTGTGCTTTCTCGCTCCGCTTCTGATGCCTACTGACTCGGTGCCAGAGCTTTCTGGTCGAGCTAATGCGATAGATTACGCTTTCGAGAGTAGTTGGGGAAACAAGGACCACGGAGAAGGTGGAAAGGTAGGGCACGATCAATCTCAGCATGGGGGAAGTTTCGCATGGGCCGAGTTGAATCCCCTATGGGCCCTAACATATGGCTTTGGGGACTTGAATTGCCACCAGAAGCATGAGAGGTCCTGGGAAATCAACGGGAACCAGATGCCCGTCTGCGCCAGAGATATCGGGATTTTCCTAGGATTCTCAATTGGTTGTCTGATCTTTGGGCTCAGGGGATTCAATAGATGGACGGTTAGGGATACCTTCCTATCAGTATTCGCGGATGACTCGATGAGAAAAGTCTACGAGAAGGACGTTAGATTACCAATGATGCTTTTCATAATGGGTTTAGGTTTAGTGCCCATGGGAGTCGATGGTTTCACACAACTTCTTCTAGACTCATACGAGTCAAACAATCCCCTTAGGCTGGTCACAGGGGCTGGGGCAGGGCTAGTCGGCGGATTGTGGTTCTCCTCTGCATTCTCGGCTAGGCCCAAGTTCTTCGAAGGGGCTGATGGCGTAGAGCTTCCAGCTGGTTCCAAGCTTGTAGTTAAGTGATCTACTTACCAGACCACCAATCAACCAAGGTGTCAATTGTCTCTGGATTTCTTCTAGACCCTGTTCCACTCCCGAGAATGGATAAGCGACTGATTGTATCCAACAAAGCTCTCTCGTGTAGGTCAGATTTTGCTAACTGGCCCAGAGAGAACCTCAAGTGTGTATCTGGGTTTCTAGACTGCCATTGGGATATTGCCCTCCTTAGTGGCCAGATAGCGAGAGCAAGGTACCCGAAGGAGAATAGTTCACCTCTAAGCTGTGACTTCGGCGATTCCCTGCCTATCAGATTCTTCCTCTGTGTTATCCAACCCATCTCCCTGAGAAACTTGACGATTCTTTGTGTGTGCCTCTCTGAAACGCATCTAACTGGCCCCATTGCAGACCTCATCTCTGGTATCTCTACCGAATTTAGTAGTGCAAGAGTACCGCAGACCGAGGACATCGAGTGATTCAAAATATTCTTTGGGGGGTTTTGATTATAGTTGGAATCTCCAGATACTGATGATATGTAGTGTAGATGGCTATCTTGGGCTTCCTTCAGTATCTTCCATGGCTTCTTCCCATCCAACCAGTCCGTTTTCCGTTTTGCGTTTTCCAGGCCGATATCAGAAAGCCTGCTTTGATTCTTGGACTCGCTTACAATCTTCCTTATTCGAAACTGGTCGACTTGTTCCGTTTGCACATTGATTGGGTTTGGTCGGCTGTGCAAGAATCCGCGAATTACTTCTTTCAGCTGCGTTCGAAGTTGGTTCTGAGTCCCCTCGTTAGAGACTGGTCCAACTACCGCTCCCATGTCGAATGGAACGGGTATTTCCAATTCTCCGGAAAGGAGTTGTCGGTATCCCTCCCTAATCCTGATTTGAAAATTAGACGTCTCAAAGTACTCTTCCTTGTTTGAAATCCCCCGGAGAGTTCCGCTTCTAATTCTCTCAAGTGCGATTTCTGGGTCGCAATCAACCCATATGCATAGATCTGGGATTAAAGCTGCTGAGTTAATTTGCGCTGCCTTCTCCAGACCAATACAGCCCACGATACCCTGGTATACCAAGGAAGAGTGTATGTTTCTACCACTTACTACGGCCTTACCCTCGTGAAGGCGAGGTAGGATCCAACCGTGAGAATGGTCAAGCCTATCCGCAGCAAAAAGGCCGGCTTCTTCCTCGGGAGTAAGAGTCTGCTTTCTCACCGAATCAATTGCCAGCCTACCAAGTGCGTGATCTCTTCTCGGCTCCGCCGTAGTCTCAACGGAAGTAAAACAGAACTCAGATTGTAGAATTTCAGAGACTATCTCCACAGCAAGGCCCTTCCCACTTCCATCTCCGCCTTCAATTGAGAACAGGTACATGTTACTCTCCTGCTTCTAATCGTGGCTACCGGAAAACTGTTCCTTAGAAAGAGTCACCATCCCCATACCGACAAGAATCAACAGGGGACCGATGAAAATCATCCCCCTACTCCAGAGTCCCATGAATGAAAACCACCAGGATCTGCGATAGCTGCCCCCTCTGTATGCCTCAACACCCCCGTATACTCCCATTAGACCTAGAAATATAGTCATGAATGCAATCAGATTAGCAGTAAATACAGATTGGTATTGGTAACTTTCGCCTCTTCTGTCTAAGACATTTTCTCCGTCTCCCTCAGACATCGTGATAGTCAACTGTGTCTCATCGCCGGGAACGAAGTACAACTTGGTAGTATTGTTTCCCGGATGTGTGAAGGATAGAAGGGCAGGCTCTCTTCTGATATCAGTTAGTGAAAACCTACCATCAGAATCGGTGGTCGT
>CACAAP010000042.1:0-3202 GCA_902530535.1 uncultured Candidatus Poseidoniales archaeon | reverse complement strand
ATGAACCTACACGTCATACAGAGTGAGGAAGCTAGGGCCGAGGCTAGAATCCTCATGAGGGTGCAGGAGCACATCATATCGCCAAGATATGGAGGCAGCGTCATTGGTGGTATTCACGATCACATCACGGGTGCTTACCTTTTGACTCATGGGGAGGCCTTCCTTCCAATGCCAGTTGCAATGGATGTCCTCAGCTCTATTGGATGGGAGGGCGAAATACCTCCATCAGTAGAGAGAAACGGACAGTCCGGACTGTTGGGCAACGAAGTCTTCAGCCTTCTTGTGAAGGGAGGCTTCACTCTTAACTTCAAGAATCGCGCTGGAGAAGAAGTCAAGGTATCTCAAGGAGACGTCACCGGTTCTATCGACAAGAGAGGCATTGGAGCGGAGGATGGACGTCTTCTAGATGCGGTCGTCCAGACACACGGAACAGACAGGGGGGCCGACTTCATCAATAAGATGACAAAGATGACAATCGCCATCTGTACAGCAATGGGATTCACCACTGGAATAGATGACGAAGATCTACCTCCCGAGGCTAAGGAAGAGATAGTGAGAATCAACTCTGAGGCCAGTGCTAGTGTTGACTCCGAACTAGAAAAGTTCGGAAAGGACGGAAGAAAGTACGAGGCCAGGCCAGGAAGAACTCCACACGAGACTCTCGAGGAGAACATACTGACAATCCTAGACGCCGCAAAGGCCGAAACTGGAAACGTCGCGAAGGCACAACTTGGCGATGACAATTCAGCCGTTCTTATGGCGACCTCCGGAGCGAGGGGTTCAATGGACAATCTAGCAATGATGGCGGGATCCATTGGCCAGCCGAAAGTTAGAGGCAAGCGACTTGAGAGGGGCTATCAAGACAGAGTCCTTTCCCACTTCCCTAGGAAGGTTAAGGGATCAAAGGAGAAGGGTTTCGTCTCCTCTTCTTTCAAGCGAGGCCTCGAACCAACTGAATTCTTCATGCTTTCAGTTTCCGGTAGGGAATCACTGGTCGATACCGCTGTCAGAACCAGTAAGTCGGGTTACATGCAGAGAAGGCTGATCAATGCCATGGATGATCTCAAGGTTTCCAATGACACGAAGGCCTCAGTAAGAAATACTGCAAACCGCATTATCCAATTCGAGTACGGAGAGGACGGTACCGATCCTGCCAGAAGCAGAAAGGGAAGCCCATTCGATGTCGATCAGGTGCTTAACGATGCACTTGGGGGTGCTAACTGATGGTAGTCAAGAGTGCAACTAAGAAGAAGTTGATGGATCTGGGAATCGAAGAGGAGTATGCTCACAAGTTAGCGGATGACCGCAAATGGGACGATGTTAAGGGCCTCTCCCCAGGCCAGATAGCTCAGATATGTGGAATCGACTCTGGAACTTCTCAGAGAATCCACGATGTCATGGCCAGCTCAGTAAAGTCCAGCAGGGCTTCTGCAGCTAGTACCGAGAAGACCATTGTTCGCAGAAGAACAGTGTCCAGAGCAAGGAGGACGAAGCGGTCACTCCCTCTGCAGGACTACGACTATGAAACCAAGATGCAGCAACTCTTCCGTGATGTCGATATCGACGACGAGATGTTCATCCAGCTGAACAAAGCCGCTGAGGAGAGCGACTCAAACCTGACTCCAAGGATGATAGACCAACTTGTCCAGGGACTGCACACAAGGGGAGAGAAGAAGGTCACAGCCGCTAAGGCCAAGAAAATAATCAACTCGGCAAGCAACTTCTACAATGACGCAAAGGCCGTTCCACACGAGGCAGTAGGAATTACCACTGCCCAGTCTATTGGCGAACCGGGTACTCAGATGACGATGCGTACATTCCACTATGCAGGTGTGGCTACAGTGAATGTTACCCAGGGTCTACCTAGGATAATCGAGATTGTCGATGCTAGGAAGGTACCTCAAACTCCTACCATGATAATTTACATGGACGAGAAGAATTCCAAGGGAAAGCCACTGAGGACTAATGAAAAACTGGTACGAGACTTAGCAGCGTCCATAGAGACAACCACCGCCATAGATATTGCAACTATTGACGTCGATGTAGCTCAGAGGAACATATTACTACAGCTAAACAACAAAAACATGAGGTTGAAGAAAATGACTGGCGCAGAGGTCAGAGACAAGCTCTCACGTGCTCTAAGGCTGTACGTGCAGGCCGATGACGATGACCGCCCAAAATCTCTAAGGATCATTCCAGGCGTGTCAAAGGAAGAAGATCTTGCATCCCTTGCATCCGACCCCCCTACTTACACCGCTCTTCTGCAACTCGAGGACAAGATCAAGAAACTTCGATTGAAGGGTCTCCCCGGAATTAGCAGAGCCACAGTCCAGGGCCCAACGTCCGAAACAGGCGAATATTACATCTCGACAATCGGCTCAAACCTATCGAAGGTCAGTGAGTTCGACGGGGTGGACCGATCAAGGACTTACACGAACAACATCAATGAGATACATGACTACCTTGGTATAGAGGCCGCCAGACAAGCCATAATTAACGAAATGTGGGATACGCTCGAAGGCGCAGGTCTCGATGTCGACGTGAGACATCTGATTATGGTCTCAGATGTGATGACTACCGGTGGAGAGGTTAGGGCGATTGGCCGTCATGGTGTAAGCGGGACAAAGCACTCCATCCTTGCTCGTTCGGCTTTCGAGGTCACAGTTACGCATCTACTGAAGGCCGGAGTAATTGGCGAAAGGGACAACCTATCCGGAGTAACAGAGAACATCATCGTGGGCCAACCAGTAGCGCTAGGAACGGGCAGCGTAGAACTATTCTACATCCCCGATGAAAACAACTGAGGTTTGAAGATGGACATAGCAAGACAACTCAAGCAAGGAATAAACTCAGGAGAACTAGTCTTCGGACAAAGACAGACAGTATCACATTGCACCAAAGGAGGTGCAAAGTTAGTCCTGGTTGCCTCTAATTGTCCCGAGTCGTTTATCGATGATTTGAGGAATTCGCATCCGTCAGTACCAATTCACCAGGTTACCTTGGTAAATCGGCAGCTTGGAGCTGCATGTGGAAAGCCATTCCCTGTCAGCTCTCTGTGCGTAATCGATCCGGGACAGAGCGATCTACTGCAGCTAGCCCCAAACGTCTGAGTTAGAAATCAGGGTCCAGGCCTCGAATACTGGCGTTCCATTGAAAGACGTAGCCATATGTCTAGGGCTATGGAGGGTATATTGCGAGCACT
>CACAAP010000041.1:0-3221 GCA_902530535.1 uncultured Candidatus Poseidoniales archaeon | reverse complement strand
ATGATTTCGATGCACCCTTCCCACGAGTTGAATAGTAGTAGCGAGGTTTCAAATTCAAAATCACAGGATACGTTGTAGAGCCTGATAGGCTGGCAAGTCTCGCTGACGTCATCAAAACCACTTGGCAGGGAACCCGCCCCTTCTGGGAGAACTATGGCTTGGAACTGGATTCCCTCGTCATTCCCATAGATGTTTGTCGAGCAGTCAATGTCCGATGAGAAGGATATTCGCTTTCCAGAACTGATGAGCAATCCATTTTGACCGAAGTCGTAGTTGCAAAACATGTATTTCAGAACAACGATCGTTACTTCGACGGTCTTTCCCTGACTTGTCCCGCTAACCGGGAAGCCACCTGCCTCGGTCACCTCGGCATAAATAGTGATAATTTGTGTGAGGGGGGGAGATCTGGTATCAGATCTAATCTCGACCTCGAAACTCTCGGAGCTGCCTCCGGAAACGGTCACTGAACCCGGCCCAGAGACCATCAGCACCCCTGATTGGTAGGTTAATTGCACGGTCTCGCTATATGGGTTGGGATTTTCCAGAATGCAATACACTGTCGTTTCCCTCTCCCTCTCGGCTCCGGGGAATACCTCTATCTCCTCTGGATCTTCACAACTAATTTCTATTTCCGGAACGATCTGGGCTTCGGAAGAAGGAATCATTGGTATCGATGAGCTGATTAGAAGGGCGGAAATCAATAGGATAGAGACCCTCATTAAATTTGCAGAATAATATTCAGTAATAGTACTACTCACTTTCCACGAAACATGGACTAGTGATTGTGTCTACTGATTCGTCACAGTCCGGATATCGCCCTGTCGAAGTCCGCGATGATGTCCTTGGCGGACTCGATGCCCGCGGATATCCTGATCATACCGTTCGTGATACCCACTGCAAGCCTGTCCTCCTCGGACATCAGCCTGTGTGTCATCGATGCTGGGTGCTGGACCAGGGTGTCCACGTTGCCAAGGCTCACCGCGAGGGAGCACATGGACAGCCCGTCCATGAGGCGGGTAGCGGAGTCGAAGTCGCCCATGTCGATGGAGATCATAGCGCCGAAGTCGTCCATCTGCCTCGCGGCTATCTCGTGCTGGGGATGGCTCTCCAGCCCGGGCCAGTGGGTACGGGCGACCCTGTCTTTCGAGTCCAGGAACTCGGCGAGGGCACGAGCGTTGGCGCAGTGCTCCCTCATCCTGAGCGGGAGCGTCTTCAGCCCGATGCTGGTGAGCCAGCAGTCCATGGCGCTCGGTACCGCCCCGATGTAGCGGACGAGGGCCCCTCCTCCGTTCTCCATGAAGTCGGGGTCCCTGCAGACCAGTGCGCCGCCGATGACCGTGCCGTGGCCGTTGATGAACTTCGTAGTGCTGTGGATGACGACGTCCGCGCCCAGGGCCAGGGGCCGCTGCAGCACGGGGGTCGCGAACGTGTTGTCGACCACGACCCTCGCCCCGTGCGCGTGGGCGATCCCGGTGGTGCTGGCGATGTCGATCACCGACATCGTGGGGTTGGCCGGGGTCTCGATGTAGACCACCTTCGTGTTCGGGTTGGCTGCCAGCTCCTGCTCGAGCAGGTCGCCCTGAAGCAGGGGGACCCTAGAGGTCGTGATGCCGTACTTCGGGAGGACCTCGTTGACCAGGTGGTTCGTCGTCCCGTAGAGGACCGACTGGGCGATGATGTGGTCTCCCGATCCAGCGAGGCCCAGGAGCGCGGAGCTGACCGCGCCCATGCCGGACGAGAATATCTCGGCGAACACCGGCTCCTCCATGCCGAAGCCCTCCAGTGCCGAGAGCTTCCGGGCGAGTGCCTCCCTGTTCGGGTTCCCGACCCTCGAGTAGACGTGGGCCCCGGACTCCCCGGACGCCCAGGCACTGATCGCCTCGGAGTCCTCGAAGACGTAGGTCGACGTCATGTGGATGGGGTCGATGTGCGAGCCGGAGGCATCGTGCATCTCGCCGGCGTGGACCGACTCCGTGGGCATATCCCAGTCGTCACCGCTATCTCTCCCTTTTCCCATGCTGCTCGGTCTCGGGACGGAGTGATGGCATATAACGGCACAGACGACAACCGGGTCACGAAAACCAGGGGTGCTTCCCGAAATGGTCCCGGGGGACCCTCTCCCCCTCTTGGAGGTGGTAGCGAAATCCGCAGACGACCGAGTTCAGGTATGCCTCCAGTCTGGGCCTCACCCATATCGCATGGGGGACGAGCGCCATGAGCCTCGGAAGCCTGGCCAGTATATGCGGGTAGACGGTGATGGTGAGCCTAGAACTGTCCTGGCCCAGGGGTTCTATCTCCCACTCCACGTAGGACTGCGGCCCGTCCTCCTCTCCTATCACGAGGGTGTATCCCACTCCCTCCTCCCAGGTCTTGAACCTCCTGACGTAGTTCAAGCCACTCAGGTAGACCAGCCGGTCCGAGCGATCCCCGTCCTCCCAGCTGATGACCTCGTTCGAATCGCAGAAGGGGTGGGAGTCGTTGAGGTTGCCAGGCTCGCTGATCGCCTCCCACAGCCTCTCGGCCGAAACCTCGAAGTCAGCCGAGTTTGAGACTGGCAGCCTCCTGAGCATGCGTTGGATTCCCACATATGCAGGAGGTGAAAACCGGTCTTGAATCTATGTTGTATTTGTCACTTCTTATTCTTGGCCCTAACTTCCTTGATGGCCCTCATGCCGAATGCCTGCTTGGACGAGTTGAGCACCCCCCTGCCGAGCCCGGACAGGAGGAGGGCTGCCAGCGCTATCGTCGCCGTCCACCCCCATACAGTCCCTATCGCCGTGAACTCCTCCTTCGAGAGCAGCAGGGCCATCGCGGTGACCAGCCCCACTCCCGCGGAGGTCTGTATCCTCATCCCGAGGGGCATGGCGAGGACGGTCCTCACCGCGTCCAGCCTCTGCAGGAGTACCAGCGACCACACGCCAGTGCCTATGGACCAGATGAACAGGTCGACTGAGTAGTCCCCCACCACCCAGCCCTTGGGCTCGACGTAGATCGTGGCACCGATGAGCGATGCCAGCCATGCCACCGAGAAACCCAGCAGCATGACGCTCTCTGATATCGAGGTCCCCATCATCTCGGAGAGGCCCTGGTCCTGGACGGGCCGCTTCTCCTTCCTCTTCTCCAGTTCGGAAGCCACTATCTTGACCTCCTCCAGCGACTTCTCGGTCTCCATCAGCCTCTGGGTTATGGCGAGGGACTCGACCAGCATCTCCCCCTGCTCC
>CACAAP010000040.1:0-3305 GCA_902530535.1 uncultured Candidatus Poseidoniales archaeon | reverse complement strand
TTGCATGAATTTCTCCTGGCCCCATTTTCAGGTCAATCCCCCTCAGGATTTCATTTCCATCTATCCCTACGTGGAGGTCACGAATCTCCAGAAGCGTGCTCTGTTCCGCCATCTTACAGCATTCCGCAGACAAACTATCATTTGAATCTCTGCCTACTCCCAGATACCCTATAATGTTGCACACTCGCGCATTGGCGTGGACATGGAGGAGTTCGAAGACCAAAGGCCAAATGATGATCTGGAGGATAAGTACAGATCTCAAATCGAAGAAATCGTGAGTTCAGAGGCTAATCGCATACTGGAAGAAAAGTTAGATCCGTCAGAGGTTTCTAGGCTTAGCTCTCTTTCTCTCGTATCATTATTTGAGTCAGATGATCCATCTATGATTCCTGCATTAATGGCCAGATTAGGGCCAGTAAGAGCAGCTCTTGAGAGTCATGGGGGGAGTTTGGTGATCGCCAGAGGAAAAATAGAGCGCAGGAATAACGGAACATCTTCCCTCTCGTTGGTGATAGGCCTCGATGGAGCCTGTATCTCCTGCGGAGCCGCTCCGGGAACTTTGAAAGGAATCCAGGACGATCTCCTGTCGGACTACGAGGTAGATTCGATTCGATTCGACTTCTCAATGCTAGAATGGTTCGATGAGATTCAAAGAGAGTTCATTCTGAAGTTCGGCGGCGTTACATTCGCCTAGTTTAGGAAACCACTAAGAGAATCGATGGCCCTATTGGAAAATCCCAGTACGGTCACCTCTTCTCCATCGACAACACTGGCGAATTTACCAGCAGCCCCTGCCAAGTCATATCCTCCTGCCTTTCCCTCCCATGAACGACTTTTTATCAAATCAATAATCTCATCCTCCCCCATATGAACGAACTCAACAATAGCGTAATCGGTCCATATCGTTGCTAGCCAATCCTCTCCGACGTCTATATCTCCTATTTTCCTGCTGAGAATTGCTGTCGACGACCACACCCTATGCCTTCTTCCTGATAACCTAATCAAGCTGAATGCCGCACTACTCTCATCCTTTGGCTTTCCAAGTGCCGCTCTCTCGTCATCTGGATCTTCCACTAGCGTATCCGAGACTAGGATAATATCTGCCACATTTTCTCCTTCTGAAGCCCTTTCCTTTACAGCGGCCATGGCCTTCCTAATGCACGAACTCTCTACCTGTAAATTAACCTCCATTCCAGATGAAACCTCTTGCTCAGGCTCTCTTAGAATGCAGAACTCCAGATTTGTATCTAGTTCCTCGAGATATTCTGACAGAATTTGGCGCCTCCTTTCCGATGCAGAAGCCAGTAGTATGGGAGGCATATACGACCTCAGAGATCTATTTTCGTATCACAGATGGGGCATTTAGCAGAACTCACGCCAGGTTCCGTAATTACCCTACTCTGGCAATTTGGGCAAGAAATTTGAAACCCCGAATGAGTCATTTCTGGAACTGGTATTACAGCAACGTCTCCTGCCTCGGAAGGCTCCACGAGGAATCCTTCCGTGATTTCATCATGCGAATCTTCAGCATTTCTCCTGGCCCTTCTTGCCTTTCTGCTACTTCTGCCCCCCTCCTCGCTCTTCGCCTCATCAGCATCTACGATTTCTACCAAATCTACTCCGACTGCGAGGTCAGACTCTTCTACAAGATCAACAACATCGTCTTCCATTATCACGTTGGAACCAGCGTCTATGGATCTCTTCCTCCCTATCCATCTGAAACCCTGAGCAGAAAGACCGACCAGTGTTACCATTCCGAGAATCAATACGGCCAGTGCTACTCCAATGAGTAGAATTTCAAAACTCTCTTGGTCTAGTCCTAAGGAAGATCTTAGCTGGTCAGCAATGCTCCCTCCTCTCTCAGAAGCCCCGTCATCGATCAGAGTTCTAATTTGCCATCCATTCGAGGTCGTTACAACGATCATTGTCTCCAGTGAGTCTTCGGATCTATCCATCGAGTTGAACTGCCCCCTGACCAGGGAATCCGAGAGTCCTATCCAACCTTGTTCGATATCAATTAGTCCGTACTCAACTTGTGGCCCATTTGGCCCAACTCTGTCGAAAATTACTTGGATTCCCCTTTCAGATTCCACTGTCCCTATTCCTGCCAGTCCCCTTGCTGAAATCCTAGTCTCCAAGTCGCCTATGGTTTTGAAATTGGAATCTGTAACATACGCCACTAGTTCCGAGTCCTGAGGGGTGCCCTCTCTCCAAATAGAGACAAGTACGTCCATATCTTCATCTTCGATGACCGTCAATTCTGGAAGTGCAGCTTCGTCTCCAACAGCCCTCCTGTAAGTCCATGTTTCCTGATCAATTTCCCCATGAGAGTACCAAACTCCCAACCTGTCCTTCCCCGTGGAGTCATTCCTGATCGTCTGATACAGTAGGTGTGCCTGTTCCTCTCCGAACTCCACGGACAAAGAATCCCTTTGAGCGGGGTCGGCGTCAATGTCGTGGACAATTCCGGGCATCAGGGTCCAGTCATCGGAGGAGAGTGGACTCTCTGCATGCAGGAGGAAGATGTCAGTAACGTCCTCAAGAGTCCCACCGCTGAATACATCCCTGTGATAGCCCGAAACGAGGATTTCGGAATCCTTGACGTCCATGTCTACTCCCCAGTACTTTCCATCTGAAAGGGGAATTCCGGGGAGAAGATCCTGGGCAGGGGAAATTCTGCAACTTGAGTCAACTGTGGAGTAGCTCAGAGTTTGCATTAGAAACGAGTTCGGACCCATGTATCTCCTAGTCCAAACAATATGTGCATACTCATCCTCGGTGCTGACAATAGAAATGTCTCCCGACCAACGCTCCTCGATTACGTTGTTACACTCAATTAGGGACTTGCTTTGAGTTAGTTTGTACATTATCAGGGTCCCGTCTTTCTCTCCGATGAGTAGGTCTTCTCCATCCTCACTGTTCAGACTAACCACTGCTACTGGAGTTTCTCCCGGATTCATCCCTACATCCCTTGGTCCGGTCAACGTCGTACTATCGACCAATAGCGTCTTTTCTCTAACATTGTCAGACCAATCATTATCAGAACCACTCTCCATCAACACGCTAATCCTGACTTCCAGTGGTCCTGTTGAATTTGGCACAATGGGGAAAGAGATGGTGGAATGGGACCCCCCTAGGACTAGGGGTACGGTTGAGTTCGCTACCATTTCCCACCCTCGGAAAGTCATAATTTCCAATGTTCCAGAAACCTCCACGGCATCTTGAGAACCCAGGTTGTCTACTCTGGCTTGAACAACGACAGACTCATCGGGTCGTGGAATCGGGCTAGATACGGTTACGGCGGA
>CACAAP010000039.1:0-3942 GCA_902530535.1 uncultured Candidatus Poseidoniales archaeon | reverse complement strand
CGAGCCAATGACTCTTGATACCTCGAGCTTGCTTGGAAAGATACGTCCCAAGGTTCAGATATGTGATCCTTCGGTGACTCTTGGTGCTCCAGGAACTCGTAGTCCCGCAGTAGCATCCCCTCGGCAAAGTCGATCATTCTCTTCACTGACCAACCTGCAGTGAATCTCACCGTCACGTCGATGCCCTTCTTTTTGGACATAGAAGCTATCAGTCTGGCACCAGTGTTCCTAGCTCTCTTATGTCCGAGGGAATCCTTCTCCCCCATCCCGACTAGGACGATATTGCACCCCGGAGTCCAAAGCGTCATCCTCCTGCCTTTCTTTCCATCGAAGCCTCCGGATGAGAGAGCGTCTCTCACTAGACTACGTTGACTCCTACTCAGCCCTCTGAGAGAGTTATTTGGCGCCTTATCAACTCCTTCGAAGAGAGGGAGAACCATTTGTGATCCTAATTCTGTAAATTCACTGCATGCTATTTTCATATTTAGCCTCAAAGAGCCGATTAGTAACCAGTTTACAAACAATTCCTTCTAAAAAGTACAATTTCAGAGTCAAAATAAGACTACAGCTTTTCAAATCTGACCTCTCTCTTGCCCAATGCAGCCAGGAAAATGCAGACTATGCTAAGAAATACCGATGGCGATGGAAGGGCCGCGTTTCTACTGTGACTATTCTCGATAATTGAATCGTTGACAGGTTCCGAAATCCATCCCGACGCATCTATCACTCTCTTCTGGTAGAATAGGTGGAAAGTTCCTTGGCCATTAGAAATAGGTGCATCTCCGAAGTTAAGAATCGACTCCGTGCTGTTGGTAGCGTTCACTCCGAATCCACACCCAGGAGAAGAGTAGTTGAACCCAAAACTCTCAATCTCACAGGGCGATTTTCCTGGATCATCTCCGATTGGGAACCAGGTTCTCTCCTCTGTAACATACGTCAAAGTGGCGTTAGCGGTACTCGATCTCCCGAGGTTGGACACCTCCAGGCGGACCTCGCCCCCCTCTTCTATCACCATTGCATCAATAAAGAGACGAGCTCTCCAGTACCAGACATTCTCAATCAGATACAACATCACATCTAGCTCCTCAGCCAGCCTATCAGATACCGACTCAACCGTCCCAAGTAGGAACTGTTCGTCATCAGTCTCGAACGTGAAAGTCGGGTAGCCCATGACGCCATAGCCGTAGTCCCGGCTAGTGCCGCAATTTGGGTATAGGCCTTGGTTCGCGTTTCGAATAGGAATGTCCGAAATGTTCGAGTTCACTTCGTCTCTAATATGGTGATACATTTCCCAGTCAGGAGGTTGCTCTGGCCATTTTCCCCATGGATACAGCATAATCCAAACTCCGGTATGCATTGTGACGTACAAATCTGCATCAGGAACTACATCATTCATGTAAATTGAATTTGCAAGAGTCTCTGATTCACTGAATGCAGAACTTCCTGGCTGAGTGGTGGGGCATGTGTTCCAGTAATGATCGTAGTTTCTATTCAGGTCTACTTGGTTCACGTTCCATCTGGTATCAAAGTCATTTCCATCCGCATTCAGCATGATTAGGATGTGCAACTCGGTATTTGAAAGAACATCTATCACATCCTGCTCACCCTCAGACCACCCCTCGATGTAATACTCTGCAGTGATGAATGCCAACTCCGTCCCCAAATGCTCGTTACCATGATGGCCGCCGTCGATGTACACCACTTCTTTGGCAGTTCCATCTGGCTTGGTCTCCAGACTCCAGTCTGAAATTTGTAACATCCAGAGATTTCTTCCAAGTTCTGTTTCGCCTACAACCAGTAGGTTCACGATATCTGGATGTTCATCTGCCCAGGCATTTAGATCGAGAGTAAGTGTTGCATATGAGTGGTACCAGTGTTCCTGGATAATATCCGGTTGGCTAATCTGGGCCGATACTGCAGGTGAAACAGATGCAAGTGCAAATGAAGCAACCAGAATTGTCGCTATCCAGCGGCGCATGCGCCGCTGTAGGGGCCATAACGTACAATTATTCTCCTATTTTGCTCCCAGAATTGGCTATGTGGCACGCCACTATCTTCGTCGCGATAAGTGCTGCACTGAACTCAGTCAATGAACCCTCAGTCCCTGGAACGATTTCGTTCACATCCGCACCAACAACTTCGCAATTCCCAGATGCGAATAGATTCTCAATCAATTCTACTGAACCCCAGTGACTCAATCCCCCCGGAACTGGTGTCCCAGTTGCTGGAACTAGTGAACCATCAAGACCATCAACGTCGAAGGTTAGCCAAACTGGGCCAGAGATACTTGAAACCCTGTCCACTAACCTCTCCCATTCTAGCTTCCCATCAACGATGGATAGTAGATCTCTTGCGAACCAAGTCTCAACTCTATCTTCGTTCTGTATCATCTCTTCTTCTTCATGACAGAATGCCCTAACCCCAATCTGTATCACTCTGCCCACTCCCAACTCCAGAGCCCGACGAATTACTGTCCCGTGGGAAAACCTCTCTCCGTTCAACTCCTCCCTCAGATCAGCATGCGCGTCGATCTGAACTATTGTCAGTTCTGAAATGTCCCTAACTGAGTGGTGCTGGTCTAAATTCTCTAGAATCGGAAGCAGTATCCCATGTTCGCCCCCAAGAACCAGAGGGAACTCCTGCCCAGTAAACCATGGTCTAACATGTTCTCCGATGGAGTCCAATTGTTCCCTGAGGCTTGGCGCCTCAGAGGACCACGGTGCCGCAGTGTGAATTCTTGTCCCACTCGGTAGATCTTCTGGGAGAATTGAGTCATGCAACTCTACCTGAGCACTTGCTTCGATGCATGCCTTAGGGCCCCGACGAGTTCCTTCTCCGTAACTGCAAGTCATCTCAAGAGGAATCTGTAGTATTACGATATCCCAAGGGCCACTTTCCGACTCCTCAAGTGCGAGGAAAGTATGACTGCCGGGCTCATCCATGGGTACTCGAGAAGAGAGCACAGATTAACCACTTCGGGCGGGTTGAACGATAGAAATAGAGCAATTAGCAAGATGTTTGAAATAACCTCGGCTTCCATCGAGAGTCGGTGGGAAGATGGGACTAACGCTAGCACAGCTTACTCAGGCCATTAAGAGCAAGGTGGATACCACTATGGAGACTCATGTGGCCGAGTCAATAGCAGAACATGCATTGGGCTTCTTCGGCTTCTCAAACAGAATTATCGATAATGCACTCGAGCCAACAGACAGGAACATGTTCTACCAGTTGCAGGACTATGATCTGCTAACCACAGAGTCCGAGGAGACCACCCTCTGGGATGGAAGGGAGTGGAGGATCCACTACTGGAAGTTCAAAGCAAACGCTGAGAACTTTGCCAACTTGGCTGTTCAGAATGAAGACAAGGGAGAGGAAGATCCCTATGCTGATATCTATGACGGTATGCCTGCAGGTCTTTGGAGAGAGAGATCAGGGGTAGACGACGACTATGAGGAGCCTTTGTTCTAGTGGTGCCAGCAGTCATGCCGGGAATTGTTTGAAATGCCGCAGTGTGCGGAGGACAACATGACCAGAGCCTTCTCGATAGCCGTAGTGCTTTCGATGCTAGCGGTTTGTGTACCCTCGTCACTAGCTTGGGCAGAGGAAGGGCAAATCAACAGTTGTGAAATCCTTGCAGATTGGGATCAGCAATGGGACTTCTCAGAAGATGGAGGGTCCGAGGTTTCTCTTGTTCACAGGTATCGGGTAGTTTTCGACCCACCACTCTCCGACTCCATATCACATGAAGAATTGAACACTAGCGTCGAGCATACCAGAGGCTCGTTTCAATCGTCAGGACAAAACGCCTCGATATTCGTGGCTGGAGGGGAGATAGAAATAATTCTGGAAGAACAGCCTCAGTTTGGAGACTATGTCTGGATATCTGTTCAATCTCCGGTTGCCTCATGTAGTCGCTCGCTGAATATTACAAACTGGAACCAA
>CACAAP010000038.1:0-3951 GCA_902530535.1 uncultured Candidatus Poseidoniales archaeon | reverse complement strand
CTTGGGCAAATATCGATACGCTCCTTCAACAAAGATATGACATGATTCCAAATATGGTAAACATAGTAAAAAGATATGTAGACCATGAGAAAGAAATTTTTGGCGAATTAGCCGAAGCAAGAAATACCTTTGCTGCTGCATCTAGTTCAGGCGATGTAAGTGGCGTTATGGCTGCTGAATCTATGCTTTCTCAAGCCATGCCGAAATTATTGGCTCTATCAGAAGCATATCCTGATTTGAAAGCCAATACGAACTTCTTATCTCTACAAGATGACTACAAAGAAATTGAAGATTCAGTTACTGACCAACGCCAATTATACAATAGCTCGGCAACCAACTTCAACACTGCAATTGAGATCATACCAGACAGTATTGTTGCATCCTTCAAGGGCTGTAAAGAAAGAGTCCTTTACGAAGCGGAACAAGCTGCTCGAGGTTCCGTGAGCATCGAGTTCTGAAAAAAGCGATTCAAACTAATCCATTAGATCCATCAGAACTGCCATCAATCTGATGGGGTGGATTTTCAGAATGGAAGCGTTCGCCCGTCTTCCTGACATCTCCCGTTCGGACCAGTTCATTCAGGTGCGAAAGAGCCTGGTCCTGCGCTAGAGCTGGATTAGCACCAGGCGAGTCAGAGTATGCCGATTTTGCAATATCCGAGAGGTTAGAGAATCCGGATTTAACCGCATGCAGGACCTTTGCGTGCCTAGCCTTCCTATGCTCGATATACTGTGTGAGCATCCTCTCAGGGTTTGGAATCAGAGGACCATGACCTGCGAAGAGAGTATGCGGCCTAAGGTTTCTCAGCCTCTCCAGACCAGAGATGTAGGCCCCCATGTCTCCATCTCTCGATGGCACCAGTATGGTGCCCACCATCGTGCAGTTGTCCGCTGCCACGACTCCTGGCTCACCAACTAGGCAAATCTGCCCGGGGCAGTGACCTGGAGTCTCTAGAACCTCCCAGTTAGTCAATTGCTATCGCTCCCGGTAAGGGGCCGTAACGCTTCATTCTTCCCCGAAGTGGGGGTCAATGTCAATGGGGATCTTGTTCTGCTCGTACTCCAGTGTGGCTATCTTCATTGGGTCTAGAACGACTTTCTCCTTTGCATCGTCTACACCGTAGAGTTGAATCAACTCCCCGCTGTACTTCTCACGTAGCTCGTCCTCTGTCACGAAGAGAGGGGCACCCATGCTGATCTGTAGCGCTCTGGCACCAATTATTCTGGCCTTTTCGAAGCGTGTATGAGTGCGAGCTGGCTCAACCATCGAGGCGCTCGACCGGAGACTCCCAAATAAGGTCTATGACTGGTATGGGAGAACCAAAACCTGGCTAAGGGCACTCTACCATCATCGCTACTGCGTTTCCTCCGCCAAGACAAACTGTCACAATCCCCCTCCTAGATCCTCTCCTTCTCATGGCATTAACCAAAGTCATCAGGCACCTAGCTCCAGTAGCCCCGAGTGGGTGTCCGATGGCAATTGCCCCTCCATGCGGGTTGAATGATCCATCGGGAATTCCTAATGAGTCCCTAATCGCGCATGAAGCTGAAGCGAAAGCCTCGTTATGCTCCAAAATGTCCACATCTTCCAATCTCATACCAGTGATTTTCAACAACTTTTTCACAGTAGGGATCGGCGCGGACATCACTCTGTCGGACTCGGTGGTCTAATTCGAATCTACGATGCAGGAGAGTCGTGCCCGGATTGGCCATTGTGTTTCGGGACCATCGGTTTCGATATTTCCGAGGAAGAGCAAGAGGCTTGGTACATTGAGAATCCAGATGAGGTGGATTCTAGGGGATCAGGACATAGGTACACTACTTTCCAGATATTCACAGAGTGGTTCCACAGGATTCTTGCAGGTCTAGTTCTGGGACCTCTGGTTATTCTCAACTGGTACATGCTGAGAGGAGGAGAGAGGAAAGTCAAGTTTGCTTCCACTTTGACAGTTATCCTAATTGTCTGGCAAGGTGCCATTGGGTGGCTGACAGTCGAAATGGATAATCTCCATTGGAGTGTAGCCCTTCACCTAAGCTCTGCATTGGCTTTTACCATGAGCATGTTCTGGTTGTGGTTAACTCTCACTAGAATGGAGGATGGGCGTCCGTTCAATCCATTTGATGAGCGACTCGAATAGGGAGGATTTCTGCATCTGCTCTTCTAGCCTTTTCAGCACCTCCTCGTCCTTCCCCCCTCTCTCGGATAGCTTTCTGAATGTCTTTATCGGGTCCATACCGAACATTCGGTCTTCCGTCTCAAGACCTAGGAGTGCCTCGAACTCACGCATCTGAAAAGACTCGAACCCCGATGCGGTGCCCAATCCGTCTCTGAAGGCTAGGAATCCCTGTGGGGTCAGAGTCTCGAGAACCGTCCATTGGTTCGCCATCAGTCTAAAAATCTCGGTAGTCCTCTCCAGGTGACTTACGGCCCTAGGAATATCATCCTCAGGAACCGGGACCCGATCCAAAATCTCTCTGGTTTCTGAGAGTTCTCGAATTATTTGCTTGAACCAAAGCTCGAAAGTCTGGTGAACGATGATGAAATGCATTTCATCTGCAGAAATCCCCCTTTCGTCTCCTTGCAGTTCCAGTAACTCGTGAAGCCTCAGGTAGTCCCCGTATGTCCAGTTACCGGACTCTCCGTTTCCGCCCATGGCCTCGCATGAGGCAGTCCACTTGAAGCGTTACCGCTGAATTAGAACCACTAAAACGCCCGATTCATTGCGGTGCATGATGCCTGAGCCAATCGGATGGCCGGATGACCCTGATTCCCCCCCTCCTCTACCTGCCAGCTCATTGATGGTCGAGGACGGGCTAGAATTGCTTGCTCCCATTGATGGAGACGCCAGAGAACTCTTCGTTACTGTTGATGAGAACCGAGAATATCTCAGGGAGTGGCTTCCATGGTTGGATGACGTCAATTCAGTGGATGACGAGTTAGCGATGATTCGTCGGATAAGAGATGACAAGAACTTCAACTGGGTTTACTTGATTCGTAAATACGGCGAACTCGTTGGCGTGGTCAGTCTAAATTGGGTAGACTGGGACAATAGGAGCTTCGGATTGGGATATTGGGTTTCCGAGTCCTCATCTGGTAGGGGGATCATTACCAAGTCATGCAGGAGGGTTATAGAACACTGCTTTGTTGATTTGAAACTACACAGATCGGTTATCGAGGTTGCAGCGGACAATCATCCTAGTCGAGCAGTAGCAGAGAGGCTGGGTATGCGCTTGGAGGGAATTTCAAAGGACAGAGAATGGTTGTATGATCGCTTCACTGACTCCGTAATGTTCGCAATCACTGCGCCAGAGTGGAATGTCCAGTCAGGGGCTAATTAGCCCTTTATCCTCTACTGAACAGCCCCCTGGCGGAAGACAGGACAGTACATCCTCCTGGGATAGCCCTGTTGATTTGGAGATCCTATTCGCCACTGCTTCCTTCTTCTCTCTCCCCGGAGATATTCTGGCCCATCTTTCGCAGATTTCTGAGATGGTACTTGGAACTCCTGAAACCGGCATCGGGACTCCATTCACTACGGCCAGTCCTATTGCTACCTCGAGGGGGACGTCTTTGTGCCAGCTTCTCTCCCCCCTTACAACGAAGGACCCCCTTGCCAATGACTCCCCAGTCTCCGTGGTTTTAGAAACCTGGCTGGATCTGGCATGGAATGCAGTTGCTGCAGCTCCACCGCTCCCCCATGCTCTAGACCAGCAAACAGCCATTTGAGCAGCCTCGGAAATAACTGAATCGTCCAATTCGCGTGCGTCATCCAAACCCTCTCCCAGTGTCTGGGAGATTTGCATGGAAGCGACCCCCTTGGGAATGAGCCCCTCCCGAGAATTGCTTGGAACCAAACCGTCCTTGAGCTTTAGTGAGCATGAGGGAGCACCGTGGAGATCTGCATGGAAGTACAGGTCACTCGTGGAGAGGTGCTTCCTCACTAGCACGTCG
>CACAAP010000037.1:0-4174 GCA_902530535.1 uncultured Candidatus Poseidoniales archaeon | reverse complement strand
ATCCATTAATTACTGAGATGATAGCAATTATCCCGAACAATGCAATAAAAGTATTCCATATTGATTCGGAAATTTCATCTAATTTCAAAAGCATCAATTCTTTCTCTTCACCCATGTTTTTCACGATCCGCTCATGAGAATAGACATTGTCCCGTCGGCATCGCCTTCCCTAGGGAAGATGATGTCTCCGAGTACCATGGTTCCTTTGTGACGTATCCATAATCCTGGGTTCTACCTTCGGACCCATTATGATGGCCTTTGTCATAGAGGGGTGGTTGCCTAGCCCCATCCAAATATGGAATACTCCAGTTCGATTGCGGTGGAGCCCGTGTTAACGATATAGAAACTGAAGGCCTTGTATCCGATAGGAACTGGACAGTCGATAACGTAATTCTCAAGAACATCCCCACAACTATGGCCGGGCGATAATTTAGGGCCTAGCGAGTTGTTTCCAGACATACCTTTTTTTGTCAATGCTGGTTTAGCATTAATTTTGCCTAAATCTCCGTGGTTGCTGGCCCTAATAGACTCAAACGTATCCAACCACAAAACGTCATATTTCCCGGTTTCCGATAGTAAATTCACTTCCCACTCGTACCCTACGTAGTCAGCCCACTGCTCCTCGTAAAGATGACCATATGGGCCATGTGTGGCATTTCCACCTATGGCCTCCAAGGCCTCCTCAAAGGTCAGATTCTCACCTTCGCAACCTCCTTCTCCAGCGGGGTGTATATCGCAATCCGGATCATTTCCATAGTAAGGCGATTTCATGAGCTCCCTAGCGTACGACTCTTGGCTGTCCTCGAAATCCTTTATTGTCGCAAATGCAATCCTATCGGGTTCAATTGTGACCGTATCACTGGCGATAGTGTTCCTATCGAGATCCTCGCAGCAGTCATCTTGAGAGCCAGCGCATCCTGAAAGTGAGACGAATAGCATAATCAGGGACAGGAGGCAGGCAATCTTCTTCATGGCCAAACGTATTCATGTTTAGAAATAAAACATTAGGTTTCCAGGGGCATCATCTTCCGTCCTTGGCGTATGTATGCGTCATTCAGGGTCACCCCGCCCCCCTCACTGATGCATACGTCAGTATGGGTACCCTTTGAGTCAAATAGATCTCATATTTGTAACAAATAATTGAAGATGTGGAGCTAGGCTCCGCCAAGATTCTCGATTATGACGTCAAGGGAATTCTCAAATTCATGATATGCACGATGCCCCGCAACAAAGCCCCCTGCATGCCTCTTGGTTCCCAAAAACTCCTCACCACAGGCGGGGCAGACAACTTTCACAATCTCAGCTTGTTTGTAATATCCATCAGTTGCAATGATTGTCAAAATATGGCCGATATCGTCCTCACTAAGATCCCCGATTTCTGTACTACTAGGCTCCTTTTCTTTATCTTCCATGAATCTTACTTTTGGCGTTTGTATTTCATTTTGACGTATGCCTCACAAAGAAGGCGTGGTACTCAGGAGCATATAGATCGAGATCAAACCGTGAGTCGAAATTGAGTCAGGTGGCGTATCGTCCAGATAGGCTGCTAGCCAGTATATTCTCTACCTTCTACGATGTAGTAACATCTCGCTACCATTCAAACTCGACTGTCAGGTTGTAGCCTCGATTCCGATCTTTCTTCTTTTGGTGAGTAAATCTAACCCCTTGGAATTCCTCTTTATTGCACACTGCCTCTGCTCCAGCTATTGCTTGTTTTACCCCACGATCACTCATTGACCTGGCCTCGATACAATCTTTAGGGGAGCAAGTCGCATCGTACATTCCAATTTTCTGCTGATTCCTGATCAACTCTTGGAATATGGGTACCCAGGGATTGTTCGGAGTGGTCCCTTTCCTGGCCTGACTTTCTGTTTCTTTCGGTAAAGCATCTTTGCTACCACTTACCTTTGGAGTCCCATCTGGGTATATCGAAATCCCGATGTCAATTGCTTTATTGTCATCTTCCATAGTTAACCAGCAACGATTTTCAATTTAATTATTCTGAGGCAATCGCTGGTCCCTTGTGCCTGCTGATAAGGCCCTTTTTTTTGACAGGCAAATTGGTGCCCCAGCCAGTATCCTCCAGCAGGCGTGACTCAGGCAGGGTCAATAGTTACAATTCCCGGCTCGATCTGGTTGAAAGTGTGAATCTCAATGTCCCTGCTTTGTGTGATTCGTTCTTCGAAAATTGCCAGAGATCTGACATGGGTCCTTACGTGGAAAAATGAGTATGCCCAGAGGATATGGAAAAGAATCAGAACAAATATCAACAATAAAAGAGCCATGAAGAATAGTATCGAAATTCTCTCAGAGAATGAGTCCGACGCTACAGATGCTACTGACCAACAGGTATCGAGGAGTAAGACGAATGCACCGAAACCCAATACCGTGTTTAGAGTACGGTAAGCGCTCGCACCTATTGGGGTGATGCTTCGATTTTCCTTATCCACTACGGCAATCGTGCTCTCCCTCAATATCAACATAGGAGCGGTAAGGAAAGCAAGTAGTGGGCTGATCATCCAGTATATTGCCCATTCATCATCGAAAACCTTCTCACCTACGATGTCAACGGGATCCCCGGTACATTCCGGATAGTAACAAGGACTAGGATTTAGGTTCGATTCATCACTTCCATCGTCGCAGTCGGCAGTACCATCATTGACATAATCAAATAGAATTTCTTGACCATCGGCACACCTGTAGAATTCCATCCCGTCTCCGGATGCCACATCTTCAAAACCTCGGACCGTGATTGCCATGGTTAGTATGAATACGGACATTGTGAACGGCAGCCATGCATGAGAAAACGCAACTCTAGCACGCTGCTTCAAGGATAGCTCAGCTTGACTATCGGGATCTCTGAATCTAATCAGGAACCTTCCCTTTGAGGACTGGCGCTTAATGTACATTGGAATGAAGACAAAGGAAATCCTGAGGAAAATCCTAGCTAGTAAAGAAATAATAAATCCGATTATTACTCCTATAACCGTCAAAGCTGGAATTACCACGAGAAATAGGAACCCGGGGAAGTCCCTGAGCCTCCACTGGTGAGTGCTCAGCATGCTTTGAGAGGGCCTGATCGAGGAATTAATCTTTTGATGCAATAGTACTCTTTGACTGTGCTCCAAGAGGGATTGGTATCTATCATACCCGAGTTTGGTATACTACTTCACCTGACTGCAGGTTGAAGGCACTGAGAACCTTGGGCAATTCTAAGTCGTGGTAAAGGCAGGTGTCCAGTCCTATCGCCATTGGTCGACCGTCATCCAGTTTTACTTCAGACTCCCAGATAAGGCCTGCCATCGAATCGTCCTTGTGCAGATGCTTGAAGGTCACAGTATGACCGAAGAGAATGGTTCTAGTGGGATCGACCGCTTTTTTTGAGGTGTAGAATTGCTTTCTTGCAAACATGTGAATATCCGCCCCTTGGCCCTCAACGTCATGATTTTGATCGTACCCTCCATGGACTAGTCGCCAATCATCAAGAACTATCTCAGTGGCGAGCTTTTGCATCCATTTGACGTCTTTTGCCGCTTCCTCGGACGCACGCTTTTCGCCCCCGTACAACCTGATGTATGATGCTTCAGTGTCAATCCCTCCATTATGATACCAGATCCTAGAATCGATGTCCAGATCCTTGAAAAATGATTTTTCAACGAATCCATCGATCATCATTTGTTCATGATTTCCGCGAATGGTGTGCGTATTCTCAGACTCCCTCACATATCTCACCACGTGAGCGGATCTAGGGCCCCTGTCTATCAGGTCCCCTAGTAAGACTACGATATCATCCTTCTTCAATTCAAGACGCTTGAGTAAGGATTCGAGTGTATTGTAATATCCGTGAACATCCCCTATTACCCAGACATTAGCTCCACTATCAATACAATTTTGCATAATTTCTTCCAAAACATAGTCTCTCATTTTCACCACCAATCCGGCCAGAAAAAGAAGGAAGATATGTCTCCCAATCCCAGCAAAAGAATAGGCAGGCTTTCCCATATAACGATGACTATTTCATGATCATTTGACTGTCAAAGTGGTAGCATGGTTCCAAAAAATACTCGATTTCTGGCCCTATCAAGTTCACCCAGAATAATGCAATGTCTCCTATCACTGGATATCATCAAAAACCGCGACCGAAATGAATGTCTATGGCGATAAAGAAGAATTA
>CACAAP010000036.1:0-5862 GCA_902530535.1 uncultured Candidatus Poseidoniales archaeon | reverse complement strand
TACGGAGATTTCCAAGAAGTCACCACATGTCACGAAGGTAGCAAAGCGAGCAGTAAGGGGTGCCTTGGAACTACCATTCTCCGAAGGGGTCTTGATGGAGCGCTCTGAGTTCGTAGCCCTTTTCGATACTGAGGATAAGGAGATTGGGGTCACGGCATTCCTGGAGAGATCCGATGCAGAGTGGGTAGGAAAATAACCCCTCAACACAAGCTGCTCGAGATCAACCTGATTGAATCAGACTCCTTGGTGGGGTCAATAACCAGCCAACCAAACTCTGATCCGGATAGAACTAGCTCCTCCTGAATCTCCCTAATCCTATCCAGATTACCGAGATAGTGGTCCACTTTCTTATCGTTGTGCTTTTCTCTGTTAGCTATCATTCCTCGATGCCTCTCCTCGCTGGAGACATAGAGAACAACTCCGATAGCCACTCCGCCAGCCTCTCTCCAGAGGTCAATAACCTCCTTGTTTGGGACATAATGAACCCCTTCCAGAAGCAAGTCAGTTCCCTTTGAGATGGCTCTCTCTATTACCGCCAAAACTCCTCCTGAGAGGACCTGAACCGTTTCTTTCCAATCTTCCGTAGCCGAACCCCCAGCCGACTCGAATGAGGAACGGTGCAGGGCAGGGCTTGCAGTCGATGATATCTGGGTCCTCAGAACCTCTCGAATTGTGTCCGTGGACGCTATTTTTGCAAAGCCAAGAGAAGATGCCAGACTTGTGGACATAGTGGACTTTCCGACCCCACTGGTCCCACTGATAATCAATAGTCTTGGGACCAATAAATCACCTAGCGCTGAATTGATTTGATCTCGAGGAACTCCTCCATTCCGTGGACCCCTAACTCTCTCCCCAATCCCGATTGCTTGTAACCTCCGAAAGGAGCAGTAACGTTGAACGCGCCACCATTAATGCTAACCTGACCAGTCCTCAACATCTTGGCTACTCTCATGGCTCTCTCCTCATCACCTGACCAGACCCCTCCAGATAGCCCATATTCAGAGTCGTTTGCTAACTCTACTGCCTCCTCCTCTGAGGAGTATGAGGTGATGCATAGAACAGGACCGAAAATCTCCTCTCTGAATATGGTCATATCCGGGGTAACGTCTGCGAAGACAGTCGGCTTTACGAAAAATCCAGACCCAAGCCCATCTGGCATCCCCTCGCCTCCTGCAACTAGAGTGGCCCCTTGTTCGATTCCGCTAGAGATGTACGAAGAAACACTCTCCTGCTGCCTCTTGGAGACCAGTGGGCCACATCTGCTGGACTCATCCATAGGATCTCCAACAGTGTACCTCCCGATCTTGCTTGAGATAACCTCCACAACCTCGTCTCTAGAATCCTCTGGCACCAGAAGCCGGGTAAGGGCCGAGCACTCCTGACCAGAGTTGCCGAAGCATGAGTAAATCGCCGAAGTTGCCGCTCGTTGGATGTCTGCGTCATCCAGTATAATGTTCGCACTCTTTCCCCCCAGTTCCAGTGTCACTCTCTTTACGCTTGGTGCCGCTAGTTCCGAGACCCTAATCCCAGCACTTGTAGATCCCGTGAAGCTGACCATATCCACCATTGGATGGCTACACAAGGTCTCTCCGATATCTCTCCCGTGACCTGAAATCAAATTGAAAACCCCATTAGGAAGGCCTACATCATCCAGGATATCTGCTAGAAGGAATGCATTCAGAGGCGCCTCCTTGGATGGCTTCAGCACCATCGTGCAACCCGCTGCGATAGCTGGCGCCACCTTTCCGATTATCTGGTGCAGGGGGAAGTTCCACGGGGTGATCATAGCTACCACCCCTATCGGCTCCTTGATTACGATAGAGTTCCTTACCTCTTCCTCCCAGACGTATCCGTCCAGGATCTTCGCATAAGACCTAGAAACAACTCTCGGAGTCCCTACCATCGCCATCCTGGAGTACTCTATAGGAGTCCCTACCTCTGCAGTAATTATCTCGGCTAGATCCTCGCTTCTATCCTTGATTAAGCCCGAAATCCTGTTTAGGAATTCTACCCTCTCGCTAACCTCGGTTGTCGACCAATCCGTGAATGCTGACCTAGCAGCCTTCACAGCAGCATTAGCATCTGAATCGCTGGAGACTGGTACGGAACCAATCACCTCCTCATTGGTCGGATTGATTACCTCGATAGAACCCCCTCCACTGGGTTCTATCCAGTTTCCATTGATGTACAGGTGCCGGCGTTCGTGCATGGTTGACCCAAACTGCAATATCTTATGATATTCATGCAATTCAATAGAGTGGCCCTTGCTCGAGTGCCATGCCCGTTTCCACCGATATGCTTGACGGAGGGGTAGCCGTGGTCACTTTGTCTCCAGCTGCCTCCTCGAACACCTTCTCCCCCGATCACTTCGACCCATTCCTCTCATGCTTACAAGAGGTGATGGCAAATCCCTCTTGTAGGTCAGTAGTAATCACTGGTTCTGGACGCTTCTTCTCCTCTGGGGGGAACATGGACGACTTTTCTGATGCAATAGAGAATGGCAATATTGGTAGTAGAGTTCAGGAGATGACCGATAAGCTACATCCACTTCTCTTGAAGATGAGGACTTCGGAGAAGGTTTTCGTATGCGCCATCAATGGATCAGCAGCCGGAGGAGGGCTGGGTTTGGCACTAGCATCAGACTACAGAGTCTGCTCTCCAGAGGCGAAGCTCGCCTCCGCGTTTTTCCGACTCGGGCTCTCACCCGACGGGGGGACGACATGGTTGCTCCCAAGACTTGTCGGGAACCAAGTGGCTCGCAAGTTCTTCTTCAACTCAGAAGTTTGGTCAGCCGAGCAGGCCCTCGATAATGGGGCAGTCGATGAGTTGGCCGATCCCAGTGTCCTTTTAGATAGGGCCATTGAGGTCGCCAGAGATTGGGGCAAGTGGTCGGTCAGCAGCAGGAAGGGGACAAAGCAGCTGCTAGATGCATCCACTTCTACATTCTTCGAGACTCAGTTGCATTTCGAGCAGTCGCTAATGGTTGAATCATCGCAGACGGAGGACTTCGTCGAGGGAGTCACGTCATTCAAGCGTAAGAGGGAACCGTCTTTTGGAAGGTTCGAGGAGGAGTAGGATGGTCAGAAGGCTGATTGTCATGCGTCATGCTAAGAGCAGCTGGAAAGACCCGAACCTCGATGATCACGAACGACCACTGAACAAGAGGGGCAGGGGGGATGCACCCATGGTGGCAGATGCAATTTTCGACAGAGGTTGGATTCCAGACCTTATCCTTGTTAGCAGTTCGAAGAGGACCCTCCAGACTCTGGAGGGGATGTCTCACAGGATGGGAAAGGCTCCATTCGAGGTTAGATCGGGAATCTACCATGCAACAGTAATCGATCTAATGGAAGAATTGGAAGATATGTTGGATAACGGGACTACCATGATAATTGGGCACAATCCTGGCTCGGAGATTCTTGTGAACCATCTCTCAGGGGAATGGCACACAATGCCCACAGCAACCGCAGTATTATTGCTCCACTCGGGCTCATCATGGTCGGTTGAGGCCGTCATTCGTCCAAAGGAGATTGCATAGTCATGGGTGCTCAGGGACTTCGTCAGACCAGTGTGACATCTTGTTCATAGTGATAGTCACATTAGTCACCTCCCCCTCTTCCCAGTAGTCTACTGCCACGAAAGTAGGCCTGTTGTCCATTTCCTCCCAGCACTGAAGGGATCGATTTAGCAGAGTCTCATACTCGTTCACGTCATTAGCCAAAACCGGATCAGGTAGTCCGTAGATGCTAGATAGCCAGTTGTTCAGGTGCCAGACTGGTTGAGACCCATCACCACGATGAACAGTGCAGGTCATCTCATCCTTGCTGCTCTCTGCGTAGTTGGTCGTCCATCCGAACGTTCCGAAGTCGTGCAACCAAGGGTATTCATCGTTCTGAGATTGCTCCCAGAAGACAACTAGATTCTTCCCATCTAGGACCAAATCTCCTAGACTCGGCCACTCATCTCCAAGAGTATGAGTGTAGACCCTGTCCTTCATACCAGTCTCGTTGAATAGGAAACTCAAGTGAGAGGCAGGGACGTAGTTCTCTATCAGAAGGGTGACAACATCACCACTGGAGTTGTTCATTAGGGAATTCAGCATCCTCATCCATTCGAATGCATCAACCTCTCCGAAGTTGCAGGGGTGGAAGAACTGGCCAGTACTGTGGCAGAACCTGACATCCTCTTTGGAAGTGTAGTCGTAGTGGCTGTGATGGGAGTCCACCATGAAGGCCCTGATGCCATCATCCCACTGCCTTTGTAGGCCTGTGTAGTGATTCACTCCAACTAGAATCTGATCTTCTATGGTGGAGTAAGCATTGTGAGTCTCGGCGAAGGTGAAGTCGTCATATGTCCTCAGGCAGTACTTCGCCTCTCCGTGACAGCTGATGAAGTCATTCGGATCCATCGGATTGAACCCCCTCTCCAATTCCCAATCGTTAGGAAGATCATCGCCATCCGCGTCATCATCCCACTCATCGCACTCCATGTCCTCGTCTAGATCGTCTGGTACGGATTCACTATCAACAGGGTCAGTTCCGCACCTCCCTTCCTCGGCATCGCTCCAAGAATCCCCATCATCATCCAAGTCATTGGGGTCGCATTGTGAATCGCCATCAGTGTCGGTTGGGGTTAAGTCAGCGTCATTTGGGTCAGATGTGCAGTTCAGCTCCTCGGCATTACTCCAACCATCTCCATCGATATCCAGATCCTCAGAGTCCTGAATGCCATCTCCATCCATATCAGGAGGGGGTCCTTCTAGGCATCCCGAGGTTATTAGCGAGAAGCACAACACAAAGGAAAACAGTTTTGTGCGCATTTACCAGTCACCCTGTTTATCAAATCCAGTAGCATCCTAGTCCATCACGGTCTCGTGGTGGTTCGGTACGAAAGTCTGCTCAGTCATGGGGGGCCTCACGTATCCTCTCGCGGTCTTCCTCTCTGGCAGCTCTATCGGCTCTGGAGTCAGGTCCTCGTACTCAATCATAGACAGTAGGTGGTTAATGCAATTCAAGTGCGCGTGCCTCTTGATATCGGAGTTAACTACGAACCAAGGGGACTGCTTGGTGTCAGTGTGAGCGAACATCACGTCCTTCGCCTCAGAGTAGTCTTCCCACCGCGTGAGTGACTCCAGATCCATCGGACTGAGCTTCCACCTCTTGTGCGGTTCGTCCAGCCTTGCCTTGAATCGCTTCAACTGCTCGTCATCGGAAACTGAGAACCAGTACTTGATCAGAATCGTTCCGGACCTCATTAGCATCCTCTCGAACATGGGGCATGATCTCATGAATTCGTCATACTCCCCCTCATCGCAGAATCCCATAACCCTCTCGACCCCGGCTCTATTGTACCAACTTCTGTCGAACATCACTATCTCCCCTGCAGCGGGGAGATGGTTGACGTACCTTTGGAAGTACCACTCTGTCTTCTGCCTCTCGGTAGGGGCTGGCAGAGCAGCCACCCTCACAACTCTGGGATTGAGGTACTGCGCGATCCTCTTGATCACGCCACCCTTCCCGGCAGCATCTCTGCCTTCGAAGACGATCACGACCTTGAGCCCCTTCGCCTTTACCCATTCCTGAAGTTTGATTAACTCTAATTGTAGCCTGAATAGCTCTGTGTTGTACTTCTTTTTCCCTATCCTCTCTATTTTCTCGCTTCCATTGCCGCCCATTGTAATCAATCCCCCATAGCCGTCTTTGACAAAAGCCCTCTGGTCAAGGATTCGAAGAATCCCGACGAATTAAAGGAGGCTGACAAGATCAATCAGTGATGACCTAGGATCTTCGGACTTGGTAACTCCACTAGCCAAAAGAACCCCCGAAGTGCCAAGTTCGATCGCCTTGGCCACGTCCCCGCCGG
>CACAAP010000035.1:0-6220 GCA_902530535.1 uncultured Candidatus Poseidoniales archaeon | reverse complement strand
GATGAAGTGGGTGTAGTAGTTTAGACCGACGAAGTCGAGGGATCCCTTGGCATCAGGGATCCTAGATCCCAGCATGCTTCCCCTAGTAATCGCTCTCCTCCATGCTCCGTTCCAAAGCCATTCCAGTAGCCTGGATACGGGCCAGTCTATCGGGCTCCAGCGATTCGCTGGATCGAACAGTGTCACGTTCTTGGCTATTCCAAGTTTACATTCTGGAGCTCTCTCCTTCAGTCTCCTGTAGACCATCGAATGGGCTCGCATCATGTTCTTCATCACCCTGAGAGTCAGGAATATGCTCCTCCTTCCCGGGGGGAACTGCCCCAGCGTGTACCCCATCGCTGAGAATACAGTAGGCTCGTTGATCGTGCACCAGACCTCCACCCGGTCTGACAGGGCATCGAAGACTCTCTCCGAGTAGGATAGGAAGTCGACCAGGTTCCTCTGATCAGCGAATCCTCCCTTTTCCTCCCACCATGATGGGTGTGAGAAGTGATGAAGAGTGGGCATCGGCCTGATTCCCCTTTCTAGGAGATCGTCTATCATATCCGAGTAGGTCCTCATGGCTTCCTCGTTCCACTCCCCGGGGCTGGGCTCGAGCCTGCTCCACTCTATCGAGAATCTGTACGAGTTCACTCCTATGTCGGACAGGAGGTTGAAGTCATCCCTCCAGAGATTCCAATGGTCGCATGCCTCGCCGCTTCTCTCCTTGCCAGATCTTTCTTCGAAGTCTGTCCAGTTATTGCTTTGGTTACCCTCTATCTGGTGAGCAGCGGTAGCAGTCCCCCAGATGAATCCCTCAGGGAATAACAAATCGCCCGTATCTATCTGGTCCCAGTTGTAGTGGGGCTCCGGGAAGACCCTCCTCCTGTATGTGATAAGGCTGATTTTGAAGACTACGAAGATGGCGAAGCCTGCTAGGAGTATCTGCCATACCAGGTCGTCCATGGTCCCTGCAGGGAAACCCACGTATTGGAATTTATTCTACTCACTTCTTCCGTCTGTTACGAAGCCCTTCCACCTTCTCATGTAGTCTACGAAGACCTGGCTCAGGCCCTGGGACACCAGGTGCTCAGGCGTGAAGGGGGGCCTTTCGGGGGAGTATCCCCCGTCATTCAGGCCGGTCGCCCACTCTGAGTGAGCGATGGCCACCCTTGCGACTCCTACCATATCGGCCCCCTCGTCGATTACGAACTGGGCATCAGAAGCGTCCCAGACCGAGCCAGTCGATATTATCGCAGCATCCGCCCCCAGCTCATCTCTGAATATTCGTGTTATCGTCCGGGGGTCGTCCTCGCCCTGAGGTCCCTTGAATGCGTCCCAGCATGAGATGTGTATCATGTCCACGTCCCATCCTCCCATCATCTTGGACAGCTCCAGGCTCTCTGCTAGCGTGACTCCCACCTCATGCTCGGGAGAGATCCTGACGCATACTAGGAATCTTTCGGATGTCCTGCTCCTGACCTCCCTGATCACCTCTCTGAGGAAAAGCGAGCGTCCCCCTAGGTCCCCACCCCAGCGATCGTCCCTGCGGTTGGTCCGGGTCCCTAGGAACTGGCAGATCAGGTAACCGTGGGCTCCATGGATCTCGATCCCGTCGAAGCCGGCTCTCTCGCACCTCTCTGCTGCCTCTCCGAAAGACGATACTAGCTCCAGTATCTCGTCTTCTGATAGGGCTCTGCTCTCTTCTTCTACCCCGTTTTCGAGGTTCTTGCTGGAGGATACGGGCTGCAAGCCAGTGAGGCTTCTAGGAGCTCTAAGTCCACCGTGGAAGATCTGGACCAGGCTGAGCGCCCCATTGCTCCTGATTCCTGTGGCCAGCTCCTCTAGCCTTGGGATGTGGTGGTCCCCCCAGACTCCCATCTCTCCTTCCCATGACTTGCCGCTGGGATGCACGTGGCTCGCAGCGGTGGTGACTATCCCGAAGCCCCCCTCGGCTCGCCTCAGCAGCCAGGATATCTCCTCGTCAGATAGGGTCCCGTCCTCGTGGGACTGCTTGTTCGTCATCGCAGCCAGAACTGTCCTGTTGCGTACGCTAATCGAGGTTCCGGGAATGCTCCACTGTGCAGTGACCGGGTCAGCCATGGGCTCACCTACACGGCCCTGAGGGCCCTCGCCTATCGGCGAGGACCGCTCAGTCCTTGCGTCTTCCAGCAACTAGTATCGCTGCGCCTAGTACTGATACTAGGCCAGTGAGGGCTGTGAATCCTGGCAGGATTCCACCGCTGTCACCACCATCCACTGGGTCCACTGGTTCGTCCGGGACGCCGTCTCCGTCCGCGTCGTCGTCGGCGTTGTCGCCAACTCCGTCTCCGTCCGTGTCGGTGGTCTCGCTTGGGTCTGTGGGGAATGCGTCTGCGTTGTTGCCCACTCCATCGCCATCCGAGTCGACCTTCTCGTTCGGGTCGTTCGGGAATGCGTCCGAGTTATCTCCGAGCCCGTCCCCGTCGGTGTCCCTGCTCTCGTATGGATCGGTCATGAAGGCGTCCGAGTTGTCTCCAACCCCGTCGCCGTCGTAGTCATTCCACTCGCCTGCGTCGTTCGGGAAGGCGTCCGAGTTGTCTCCGTAGCCGTCTCCGTCCGTGTCGGTGTTCTCGTTGGGGTTCGTGGGGAATGCGTCCGAGGTGTCTGGAGTGCCGTCGTTGTCGTCGTCATCGTCGGCGTTGTCTCCGACCCCGTCTCCGTCCGAGTCCGCATACTCGTTGGGGTTGTTCGGGAACGCGTCCTCCGCGTCTCCGACCCCGTCGCCGTCAGCGTCGTTCGACTCACCGCTGTTCAGTGGGAAGTCGTCGAAGTCGTTCGGGACCCCGTCGCCGTCAGCGTCGTCGTCCTCGTTGTCACCGGTGCCGTCTCCATCCGTGTCGGTGGTCTCGTTGGCATCCTCTGGGAAGTCGTCAGCGTTGTCTCCGACCCCGTCTCCGTCCGTGTCAGAGGTCTCGTTCGCGTCGAAGGGGAAGTCGTCCTGGTCGTCGTTAACTCCGTCTCCGTCGCTGTCCTCGTCGGTGTCGTCGGTTCCGTCTCCGTCCGCGTCGGTGTCGGCGTTGTCGCCCACTCCGTCCCCGTCGGTGTCTACCCACTCGGTGCTGTCCTCTGGGAAGGCGTCGATGTTGTCGCCGTAGCCGTCCCCGTCGGTGTCTGCTGTCTCGGTCGAGTCCCATGGGAAGGCGTCGGAGTTGTCCCCGACACCATCACCGTCAGCGTCGTTGGTCTCTTCGGGGTCGTTCGGGAAGTCGTCGGAGTTGTCTCCAACCCCGTCGTCGTCACTGTCGGCCCACTCTTCTGGATCCTCTGGGAACCTGTCGTCGAAGTCGTTGTAACCGTCTCCGTCGGTGTCCGGCGCTCCGAACACGACCTCTATGGATGAGATATTGTCCCCTGCCATGAGGTCAACGCAATCGCTGGTCATCATGGTGCCGTTGTAGCTCCATGAGACCACCACTAGACCGGCCCCCTCCGCGGCTCCTCCGCATAGGGTCCCGTTGAACTCGAGCGGCGTGTCATCGTCGGCGTTGTCTCCTGGGAAGTAGAAGGTCATCTCACCGGACTCGTCTGCAGTGACGTTGTAGTGCATTTCCCAACCGTAAACCATCACGGGATAGTCCCCGTTGGTGTTGTTGGCTAGGTTCTCGAACCAAAGGTGCAAGATGGCGCATGAAACCTCGGCTCCGTTCATTGTGAATGGGGGGGCCTCATCGACGCACTCGCCGTCGGGATTGGGATGCGGCCAATTCGCTTCCATCTGGGCGGCCTCGGTCTCGTTCAGCACGCCGTCTCCGTCGAAGTAGTCGTAGTCTATCTTCATCCTCACCTCTTCGTCCAGCGTTCTGTGCTGGGAGATGGAGACCATGGCCGTGCCATTGGTTGCATCCACCTCGACCAGCTCTGCTTGGTAGTCCTCTCCGATGAAGAAGTCCTCTAGCTCGAAACCGTCTCCATCGTGATCATAATCCTCATCATCTCTTGGTAGGCAGTCAGGCCAGTTGTCCCCATCCTCGTCCTCCCACAGGTCACCAGCGATGACTCCCATGAAGAAGCCCAATTGGTCACCGTTGTCCTCTGATAGGATGGCTTGGATCACCATTATGCACATGCTCGGGACCTCTAGGTCCCACTCGAAGGCCATGGTGGCGTTGTCAGAATCGAAGGTTTCCTCATGCTCGATGGTCGACCCCGACTCGTCCTCTCCGTTGGGGCAGTCATCGTTACCGTCGTTGACCTGGTAGATCCATATCTCCGATCCGTCCTCGCAGTCGAACCAGTTGATTGGGTCGCCGTTGTTGTCGTACTGCTGCTCGTCCGCTCCGTCCTCGCAGTCCTCTTCCTCGTCATTGACGTAGTCGAAGGGTATCTCGTCACCATTGCCGCAGATGAACGTGGTATCTCCAGGCTCTTCGATCGCCCACAAGAGTGAGTATGTCTGGCCCTCGGGGTCCAGGCCGTCTAGCGTCCATGACATGGACCAGTTGCCCTCTTCGAGCTGGTAGGCCGACTCCATGATCCACATCATCATGTCATCATCGGACACATCCCCGTCCTCGTCCATCATCTCGAAGATGTCTATTCCCTCTATCTCCTGCCATCCTTCGTCGTCGACCTCCAGGATGACGTCCACGGGCCACTCCCACTGGCATGGTCCGTCAAAGCCGTAATTCCCATCCTCGCTGTACTGCGGCTCGCCGTTTTCCCAGTCGATCTCCTCTTGTCCCCAGTGTATAATCGTGTATTCTATGTCGACGACGCATGTGGTGTTCTCGATCATCATCTCCCAGTCAGCGGAGTAGTCGCCGCTGGTCGCCGTGAAGTTCACAGCTTCCAGTTCCCGCTCTTCGTCCTGATCTTCGTCCCACGAATCTTCGTCCCAGCAAAACCCACCCATGAACTCTTCAATGCAGACGTTCCATACGAGGGTGTAGTTGTTACCTACCTCGAGGTCCTCTAGGGTCCAGGTCATGTCCAGTTCCGCTGCCTCGTCTATCTGCGGGTAACTCGTTTCATAGCAGTCGAAGCCGCCGTCCGAAAGCTCCTCGCAGTCGTTCTCCCATGATAGGGAGTCGCCGCCGTCGTCCATGCACATGTAGTGAGAGGGTCCGTCTTGCCAGCAGTGGTCGTAGTAGTCGGCTGACTCGTACCATTCCCACTCTACGGCGCCGCTGCCATCGTCGTACTCCAGGGCTACTTCATCCGAGCCGCCGTAATCCTCGCATGGGCCTTGGAAGTTGTAAGAGTAGCCGGAGACTCTGTCCCAACCCTCGCTCGTCTCGTACAGGTCCACCCAGATGTTCACGTTGCAGGTGGATGAGTTCGTCTCCATCTGGAAGGTCTCGGACATCGCCTCTGCCGTCGCGTTGAACTCGAATTCCATGTTGTCCCAGGAGCCACCATCTGTGCCGTAAATGCTCAAGTCGATTTGCAGGGAGTAGTTGGTGCCGACCACGAGGTCCTCTACCGTGAGCTCCATGCTGTGGTCGCCCGGCTCGATCTCCGGCATAATCGTCCAAGGGGCCTCGCACTCCCAGTGTGTGCCCATGTCCTCGCAGTGGTCGCTAGGTAGCCACATCGAGTGCTCTGGCTCGCCGTCATCGTCTTCCCAGTCCCACTCGTCCTGCCAGCACATCAGGCCAGGTCCGTCCTCCTCGCAGTGGTCGAACTCCAGCATTTCCGGGGTGCCTTCCTCCCACTCCACGCCGTCGTATGTCAGGGTGAACGGGGATGGGGGCTGCTCGCATGGACCGTTGAAGTTGAAGTAGTCGTAGCCGACCTGGTCGTTCCACCCGTCCATCTCCTCGTAGAGCCTGACGTTGATGCTCATGTGGCAGGTGTAGTTGTCGGTCTCTATGTGGAAGGTCTCGGACATCGTCTCTGCCGTCGCGTTGAACTCGAACACGTCCGAGTCGCCATCGCAACCCATCATGTTCTGGCAGACATCGAAGTACCACTCCACGCTGTAGTTGGTCCCTACCTCGAGGTCCTCGATAGTGAGCACCATCGTGTGGTTGCCCGGCTCGATCGACGGATTTTGGTACCATGTCTGGCACTCCCAGCTGCCGTCGGATAGCTCCTCGCAGTTCTCGTGCCAGTTGCTCCATCCCTCGCCCTGGTCATCGTCCCAGCACTCGAAGCCGCCATCGGCTTCCTCGCACTCGTCGAAGGTCTCGTAGTTCCATTCCTCCTCCCACTCCACGCCGTCGTATGTCAGGGTGAACGGGGATGGGGGCTGCTCGCA
>CACAAP010000034.1:0-6984 GCA_902530535.1 uncultured Candidatus Poseidoniales archaeon | reverse complement strand
TCGATCGGTGTCCTGCAGCGAACTTATGTCCGTCCTAAGGGGCTCCTTACCCCGGAGAATGTCATCAATTACATGTTCGTCCACATTAACGAATGGACCTGAGATCTCCTCCCTCAGTCTTCTGGCTGCTCTGGATACTGTTCGGTCCAATCTACCTTTTCTCAGCCTAGCTGCAATCAGTCCTAGGTGAATCACCTTGAGCGGCCTCCACCTGTCTCCCGGAATCAACTCCCTACCGCTCTTCCTGGTTCTTTCAGCACCCCAGATCTCTCTGATTTTGTCTGAGGACCAGAGCAGGCTCTTCCCCCTCGACCACATATTCGATGGGACGGAACCCCAGACTTCTCTGAGCTCTCTTTCCCGCTTCTCGTCAATAGGTCGAGGAAAAGACTCTGGGTCATCGAATGTATTCTGCGATGGAAAAGGGTCGATTGCCACGCTGACATCTTCTTCCAGGATTCTTTCTAGAACGGCCAAAAAGAAACCTCCTCCTCCAATCTCGTCGTTCCAGACTCTTAGGCAGTCATTCAACTGTGATGATACAGCCTTGTTTTTCGTCGGAAGTAGGTACTCTTCGGATTTAGATTCTAAATCCAACTCTCCTCTGTCGTTCAGTAATGGCCAATTTGTCATCCCTGGGTTGGAAGGTACTCCGAAGAGTGAATCCCCACGGGGAACCACTCTCACCTTACCACCTGCTACGACTCTCGCCACAACTGCTTCGTTCTCGATTGGATCCAGAGAGCAGGTAGAGTAGACGACTCTTCCACCGGGCTTGGTTAGTGCGATTGCTCTACTGAGCAGGTCGTACTGCAAAGAGTGGAGTGACCGGCCGGAGGACGGTCTCCATTTTCCCCAGACATCTGGGTTCTTCCTCGTGGTTCCGGAGCCAGTGCATGGCACATCGACTAGAACCCCATCGAACCCAGAACCTGGGACCTTGGGCATGTGTCTACCGTCATGCTGGACGACCAGCACTGTCCTAGATGCGTGTCTCTGGACGTTAGTTACCAATGTGTTCACCCTGCCACTAATTACTTCGTTAGCGATCACGGCCCCTGAGTCCCCAAGGTGCTCGCATATCTGCGTTGTCTTCGAACCCGGGGATGCGCATAGATCGAGGACGATTTGTCCTGGAGTAGGGTCGAGAGCTAGGACAGGAAGCATCGAGACCGCCTCTTGGCGAGTGATTCTTCCAGTCTCATGGAGAGCAGCCATCAGGCTCTTCACCTCCTCTTCGGCAGAACCCCTCTCGAAGGGCATCTCCCATGCACTACCGGGGCCTGAGAACCATGAGATTCTATTTGCACCGACCCCCAAAAGCCAGGACTCCACCCAGTCCTTCTCTTCGCTCATGGGATTGACTCTGACAGTCTCTGGCAATCTATCGTAGGAACCTTGGAACCACCTCTCTGGCTTCTCCCTCCAGTGGGATACTGCCTTGAGAAGAATGCTGTTCTCCGCCTCCCTCCTCCAGTCCGACTCCCTGCTTGCCATGATAATGCGCAATTATCATCATCCATCAAGTGCACGTTAGACTCTGGGATTTCTAACTGACTGGAATAATGGGACATTTGGCATTGACAATACTGACAACGGTTAAACCTCCTTTGATTCGCTCGAGCGTTACGGCATTTGCCGTAAGGGATGCACATGACACGATTCGGGTATAGAAGGAGGATCTCAAACGAGTCCTCAGAACCAACAAAGACAGATGAGATTGGAACTAAGATGAAGTTGGGAGACTTGGTCAAGAGAGCTAGGGATTTCGGAATGGCAACGGGACCATTGAAGCCCATAGAGGCACTGATTACAGTTGATCAGAAAGAATGGACTTGGCAGGTAGTTGACAGAGATGTCCTCAGTAAGCTGAGTCATAGATTGGTATTCCAGTCAGATGCCGGTCTGAGGAGGGAGATTCTGATGACCGAGGGACTAGAAACTGCAATGGGCGCAGCATCGATGATTGTGGAGCTTGACGGCGGTTGCGTCCTAATTGAGACTCTAGAACCATAGAATTAGACTCTAGTGGCCTTGAAATAGGGACTGTGGGTGCGGTGCTTCGATGGCTAAGGAGAAGAAGGGCAGTGGCATTCAGCAGGCTGCAGGACTTATTCGCTACTTCGACGAGGAGTCAGAGGATGCCATACAGATTTCCAAGGGCTCTGTTTACTTTGTCTGCGTGGTGTTCAGCATAGTAGTCTACCTCGCGAATGAGCCTACTCCGGACAACAACGTCTGGAAGTGGATGTGGGAAACTCTAGGATTCTAGTTCTACAGGAGTTCCCTCTCCATAACTCCCAATTCCGAATTCGGATCTGCTCTCACTATGGCGCTCGAAGCCCTGCTCAGTGCCCTATCTACTGCTGGGGCGTTCTTGTCTGCAAGCGCCTCCCTGGCCCTGTCTAGATCATCATCTGCAGAGTCTAGTATCTCATCTCCTGACTCGTCAATCCCTCTCATTCTGTGAATCGAGTCCTGTAGTCTGGAGATATCGTCGCTCATGCTTTCCCTAGCTACGGAGATTAGACCCTCCCAGCTGGAGGTGTGCTCCGACATAGTTCCGGATGTCGCTCTCTCGAATGCTCTGACTCGGACTGGCTCCCACGGGTTACGTCCTAGAGATGCAACGATGTCCATTGCGCATCTGGCTCTGGTCTGGAGGGGGCCTTCTATGGCTATCTCATTCATGAAGCATTTGGCAAACAGTCCGAACCCCCAGTAGTGCCGACTTGAAATAAACATCCTGACCTCTTCAGTCTCGCATTCTAACTCCCACCTTTGCTCATCGACCCTCGGCATCTCTGTGAACTTCGGGGGACCGTGCGTCCCTAGGGATCTCAGAGCTGCCCTGGACACATCTCCCAGATACACCTTACCGAATGAGCCCCTGGTTCCGAACTGATGCATCATACCTCCTTCGTCGAAAGCCATTCTTGGATCAGAGTCACTCACCTGTGCGAATAGTACTGAACGTTGCGGATGGACTCCCACTGGCCCGCTATCACCGGCCGCTACCTCTCCCATATCAATCAGAAATAGCAGGGGCGATTCAAAGTTGCGTGTACGGCAATCGCTAAGTCCCTCCAATTCCAGTAACTAACCATGCCACGCAGGAAGTATGGGAAGCTACAGAAGGTGGTCGAGAGGCCTCCTCCGGACAACTGTAGCAGGTGTAGGGCAGGGAAGCATTGTCCGATAGAGGGACATCCAGGGTATCAGGAAGGAGCCAGTAGGCAGTGGAAGGGGCCAGGAGCAGTCTCAAAGCGCAGTAACAAGAAGAACCCTGCAAGAAGGTGAGATTCAAGACTCACATCCCAACCCCGAATCGATGACCAATTCTTCTGTGCCTGACTATTCCGGGCAGAACCTAGGGAGAATAAGATGTGTCGTGGATGTCGGGGAGAACTCAATCGAAATCGATCCCTACGTTGCCGACTTCTTCTTCGAACCAATCTTCCTATCTGGTAGGTTTCCAGACTTGACCTGCACTGCCCAGGTATTGGGGCTCGATGGGGACGAGGAACCTCTGGTGAATGTGGAGATAGTGTCTAAGAGAAGAGGTCAGAGGTACGATGCTCTTAGGATTACCAGCGAAGAGATTTTCTCGAAACCAAACAAGTTCTCTATTATTTTCGGATTTGATAGTGAGAGACTGAAGGCTCCACTACAGTTGGAAGCAGAAGTAGAGGTTAGAAACGCAGGAACTCCAATAATTGCTAGAATCCACTCCGGGATGTCGGAGTCGTTCGAGGGAAACGTTAGCTCAAATCTCTCTGACGTAAGCTCTACTGTCCGAAAGGAGAGATTGATGACCTTCTGGGACTGGCCAATCAGCAACGCTAGGCTCGAGGTCAAGGCAGACCAGAGCTGGATCAGTGAGTTTGGAGAAATAGACGTGTTGCACAATGGAGGAGATGGAGGGGTCGGCGGCTCTGTGAGGCTCACAGATGAATTCCAGGAGATCGATTTCAGTGCCGTGAGGCCTCTGATGCTTCCCAAGGATGGCTTCCCAAGAGCCCCATATCACACATGTGCATCCATCATCATCAGAATGGGAAGAGACGGGACTGAGATACCAGTCGTTAGCCATCTGGTAGACAGCAGACCGTCTAGAAGGGGCTCTTACGGAAAGATATCAGATTTGGATGATCGTGATGGTTGGCCGTATTTCCTCTGGAGGGGAATGCACTTCAAAGAGCAATCCAAGGAAGAGAAATTCCTAATCAAGAAGGGAAGGCTATGGGAGGGCTTCACGTATCTGGACTCGGAGATCTCTGACACCATAAAGAGGGTCCAGCATGATCGCTACACCAGCGTCGTGCCCACCAGGGCCTGGTTCTCGTACAAGGAAGAGGAGTTCATTGTGAACTGGTTCCACTTGGATGAGTATGGTTGGAAGGTTAACTTCTCTGACTAGAGCTCGGTTGGAATTCTTCCCGCCTGCTTCTCTTCCTTATCTTGATCCTCCCCCTCTCCATTTGCATCTGCCTCTAGTCCCGCGGAAGGCGGACTCCTCTGGGCTCTGTGGTATATCTCTCTCAGGGTCTGATCGCCTATCTCCAGGTACACCCTGGTGGTTGCAATACTCGAATGCCCGAGAAGCCTCTGGATAGTAACGAGGTCCGCACCCCTCTCAAGTAGACCGGTAGCGAAAGTATGCCTCAGGGTATGAGGACTAAGCCTGCTCTTCGGGATGTCTGCGGCGTCTGCCAGTCTGTCCATCATCTTCTGGATAGAGCGAGGGTTGATCCTACGTCCCCTGCTAGAAACGAACATGGCTCTTAGCCCCGCATCTTGGCTTTCTCTAATCCTGCTCTCCCTTATTGGTTCCCATGATTCCAAGACATCAACCGAGTTTTTCGTGAATAGGACGGTTCGGTCCTTCTCTCCCTTTCCTCCTATCACCAACGCGGATAGGTCTTCCTTGTCTATGTCGTCGATATCTAGTGCGCAAAGCTCTGACACTCTTAGTCCGGTATCTAGCATCAGAGTCGATACTGGCATCGCCAAAGGGTCCTCGGACTCGCTGACTGCTATTCTGAGTCTGTCCAACTCTCTCCTGCCTAGAGTCTTCGGAAGCGATCTACTCCTTGATGGCCTTTGTATCCAGTCCGGAACGATGTGGCCGAGCCATTTCAGTAGGTGAGTTAGGGCTGCTATCTTTGCATTAATCGTAGTTGGCTTGAGCTCCCCGAGTCCATTCATCCAAGCATCCATTCTGCCATTGTTAGGGTCAGCAAAGAGGTGGAAATCTCTTACCGGCATTCTGGAAGACTCATCCCACACTAGGGTCCCATCTCCTGGAAGAGAGGTGGTTGAAAACGTCCTAGCAGCTACTTCGTATGCCCTGATGGTGTGCGAACTCTTCTTCTCCGAGCGAAGTTGCTGTAACCAGCATTCGTGCCACTGCAGTTCTGCTATCCTGTGTAATCTCGAAGGTAGCGAGTCGGAAAGGCCGACATCTTCGGAATGGAACCTTTGGCCCAGCCTCCCTGCCGAGTCGAATAGCGCCTCTTTGTTTCTCCCTTCTTCGTTCAACCCTTCTCGCCTCCAGCCGCGAACGGCATGTGCATCCCTGTCCCGTAGGACGTCGGCAAGGAGGCGTATTGTGACTTGAATGCTTCTCTGCGCTATCGCACCTTGGGACGTATTGGGATAGTTGCGAAAAATAGCCAAGCGGCTCACAGAGCGTGCTCGGACTCGTTTTCACTGGAACCGACTGAGAACGAACGCTCCTCGGAGATCTCAGAATTCCTGGAATAGAGGTCGTTTAGGTGCTCTGCTACACTCTCTGCTACGTTTACCTTAGTCGCAGCCTCTATCCCCTCCAGTCCGGGGCTGGAGTTAACTTCCAGTACCAATGGGCCCCTATCGGACTCGAGCATATCGACTCCTGCCATCTCGAGTCCTAGAGTTTCTGCGGAAAGGATAGCAATCCTCCTCTGCTCGTCAGTCAAATCCACTCTTGTAACGGACCCGCCTAGGTGGAAGTTGGAGCGGAACTCGCTCCCATGTGCCTTGCGCCGCATCGATGCGACAACCTCCCCGCCTACAACCAGTGCCCGAACATCGCTACCATGGGACTCCTTGACGTATTGTTGCACCAGGGGCCTCATTCCTCTCTCAAGCATCTGGAACACTAGTTGCCTGGCCTGCTGAGAGGAGTTTACCAGAAATACTCCAGAGCCATGTGTCCCCTCTGTCGACTTAACGACGCATGGTGAACCCCCTACCCTTCTTACTGCGCGATCGGTGTCCTCCCATGCCCCAACATGTGCAGTGATCGGAACTGGAACACGAGCCTCGGCCATCATCTGGCAAGCCACCAACTTGTCTCTGCTTCTCAGAATGCCCTGACTTGAGTTTAGAACTATTACTCCGGTTTGCTCGAACTGCCTGACTATCGCCACTCCTCTCCTAGTGATGGAATATCCGATCCTAGGTAGAACAGCCTCGCACTCTATGGGCCATCCCTTGTGGAAGACCCTCCCCCCATCTTCATCCACCACGATGGTTAGTGCAAGAGGATCTATGATGTCGACCATCCATCCTGCTCTCTCGGCCTCTGTAGCCAGCCTTCTGGTGCTGTACAGCTCGGGACCCCTAGAGAGTAGAACTAGCCGCGGCTCCATGTCTTGCGCCGCCCAAGAGACCGTCTTCAACCCTTTCCCTCGGTAACTCGCGACTCTATTGTGAGTTTGCGTTGTGAGACTCACGAAGTCGGAGAGATTGAAAGCCTCAGGGTGGGACTGAGTCACAGAGCATGCCCGAAGACAATTCGATTGACAGAGAGTCGCTTACCTCGAACACGGTTGCGAAGCTTAGGGAAATCTGCAAGAAGCGGGGACTCCTTGTCTCGGGGAAGAAATCGGAATTGGTAGATAGAATACTTGAGGATGAGGGAGTAGTTGAGGAGCCTGTTGATACCTCCGAAGAAGATGATTGGGACGAAGGCGACGCTCTGGTCATGGATGATGAACC
>CACAAP010000033.1:0-7082 GCA_902530535.1 uncultured Candidatus Poseidoniales archaeon | reverse complement strand
ACGAAAATCTACTATCCGATGCAGATTGTATAATCTCCCTTAGTGCCGAAGGAAGTTCTGGGAGCCATTATTCTGAGCATATTGTCGATATGACTCAGGCCTTCGTACCCGCTCCCAAGTTCGATCGGCCCGATGTGGAAGACTCAACAGAACTTGTGATAACCATTAGCTGCTCTTTCCCATGGGATATCGATTCAGATCCAAGTGATAATCAGAAGACAATAGTACTCAGTGGAGGTTCTGCTCTAGAGGATAGAGTGGACGAACTGGGGACGGGGCTTCTTGCTGCTATTCTCGTAGTAGGCACTTACCTTGGTTTGTCTTGGATTATGAGCAACCGACGGGAGTCTGAGAGGATGATGCAACTGGCCCAGGATGCAATAGACGAGAAGATTGCCGAGAAGCAATCCGCGCCCTTGATTGAGGAAAATGAGCCCGAAGGAGTTGAAGAGACCGAATCAAGTGATGATGACGAGGTAGAAGTCGTTCAGAATAAAACAGAAGAGGGTGACGAGTACGACGAGAGGCTCAGAAGGCTTCTTGACAGATAGTCAACAGTGTGTGCTATGGGGAGTTACATTCCGCCTTCTTCCTTCCATACTTTCGACCCGATAAGGAACAGTCCTGATTCGATAGTAAACGGAATCATCTCTTCCATGTCTGGGAATCATGGAGAGTTACTCCTTTCAGCGGCAGGAATAGAAGAGGTGGCGGGCCTAAAGGAGGGGGAGGGCTCTCACCTTGACAAGGCAACACTGCTATTCATCTCAGTTCTCGACTGGCAAGATGACTGGAGCGTTCCCCGATCCCTTGATGGAGGGCACTCAAGAGAGAGGCTAGGGAGGTTCCCTAGTGATGATGGCAATGCAATAGAGTATCTCCTCCGCTACACGAAAGAGGGAGGGGGGTCTGATCTTCACAGTCTATTGGAGAAGCTATGCAGGGGCCTGAATGAAGATTCATTCGGACATTCTGGATTCAATGAGGGCTCCGCAGGGATCGAGATGCTCGGTTGGCTCGATGGAGAAGATATCTCCAAAATTAGGAGGGAGATTGAGAAGGGAGCTTGGTCAGTCAAGTCCGATGAGCCCCTCGATGGAGGAGTACAGGATGCATTCAGGCATCTTCTTGTATTTCTCAGAGCGGCTGTCAAAAGGAAATGCGGGATTCTGATGAGGAGACATTCCTAGATCCTGATGCGCATCTCTCTGAGCTCTTGATAGATCATTATTGATTCTTCCAGGACTGAATGCAGGTGTTCGCTCAACTCCCCTTCCTTTGAAGATGGGGGGGAAAATCCTGAAGATTTCCATACCGAATCATACCAGTATTTACCCCATACGCCGTCACAACTCCTTGGTCCGGGGTCCCAAGATAGCATTCTCCGGGAGAATGGAATGCCGATAGATTCGCACAGTACTGAGAGGATTGATTCGGGATCTTCCAAGACGTCTGCCGAATCGATAACAGGGGGGGATTTTCCCGGAACTCTTGATTACGTGCCTGAAGATTGTTAGTTGCTGCGGAAGGCCTGTCGATAGCAGGTCAATAGATTCGGTAATCTTGGAAAGGGACAGGAGAACGTCCCGAGGGTTCCTGATCAAGAAGCAGTTCTTGAAATCATCAATCCAAGAAATATCAGAGTCCTCGGGTAAGTGATGACACATGTGCTTCTGGTACCAAATGTGCTTTTCATTGGGAATGGGGCCAGTGAGTGTTGTGATTATTTTTCCCGCATCGGTCTCATTTTTCTCAATTACCTCCTCCGCGCCAGGATGGGGAGTCCCGCTGTTGAGGAGGAAAGATGCATAGAGAGGTTCATCGGTTGCATGGCAGTCATATCTATTTTCGAATGAGTACATCAGTGCAGTTGAGATGTTGCGAGGTCCAGACCACATCGCGATCATAGTTCTATCCAAGCGAGTTACCTCATTACGAGTTCTTGGTACAGTTGTTGGATCCTTTCGCATATCCTGCCTCTTGATCCTTGTCCAATCTCAGTACCATCAAAAGAAATTACGGGAGTCAAACCTGCGAATGTCCCGGTCACGAAAGCCTCGTCTGCCAAATGTACGTCCTCAAATGTAAAATTCCCCAGAGTGTATGGGATTCCGTGAGAAGAGCAAATTTCCAGGACCTTGCGTCTAGTAATCCCATCTAAGCAGTATTCCCCCGTTGAAGTCCAAACTACGCCATCCCTTACCATGAAGAAGTGAGTCGAGTTACAGGTTGATACAAACCCGTGTGGATCCAGCATCAAACCCTCCTCCCCCCCTTTGTTATCTGCCTCGATGCAAGCCGCAATGCAGTTGTGCTTGGAGAGGCTGTTAATCCTAGGATTCTGAACCTCTGGGCCGCTTCTCCTGATATCTACGGAGACAAGCCTAATGCCATCGATTGACCTTTTTTCATTGGCCTTCTTGAATTCTGGGATGATGACGATTGTTGGTTTTGAAGAAATTACCCAAGGAGCCTGGTATGGAGTTGGCTTGAGACCTCTTGAGATAATTAGCCTGAGATGGACGTTATCATGCATTTCGTTAGCAGAAATCACCCTGTTTATCTCTGACCTAATCTCGTCCCTAGACCTCCCGGGGTCAAGGGAAATCTCCGATGCCCCGTGGAAAAGCCTGTCCAAATGTTCTTCGATAAACACTAGTTTTCCATCATGGAGCCTAAATGATTCCCAGACACCATCGCCCAAAAGGAAGCCAGAGTCGAAAACCGAAACCTTCGCTTCTTTCCTTGGGAAAAGTTCCCCATTTACAGATATCAGTACATCCTCGTTTCTAGGGTCATCCTCGTACTCATGTGTCCCCATCAAAGAGCCTCTCCAGTAAGGCGCTGGAACATACTAGCGTATAGTTCAGCCGTACTGGCAATAATGCTATCTGGTAGAGGGGGGATGGATGGTTCGGGTGATCCAGATTGTCTTGCTTCGTATAGTTCCGAATGGTGGCCTGATTCGATGTAGTGTTTTCTTACTGACTCCTTCGAGAGCTGTACTATCTCTCCGTCCTCATAGGCATCGGCATCCCACCATCGATCCTCATCGAGAGTTCCAAAGGAGTCTATCAGAACAGGCTCTCGGCCTTCCCCCAGTGCGAATTCCTTCTTCCCGTCAACATGGATAAGTCCTCTCTTAGATGTCTCTCGATCGATTACCGAATCCACCTCTAGAACTATCGCTAGAATTGCGTCAAGCTCTGCTGGATCCAAATTTGAAATCTCCAATGCCTCCTCTCTATCCAGATTCCTATCGAACTTTTCGAACTTAGTGGAGACTTCCAGGAACGGCTCTGGAAGCCTGACTCCCTCATCAAGCACCTCTCCTGCTTCGAATCCGAAGTCCTCAGGCTTTACCTCTCCTCTCTGATATCGCCTCCATGCGGTACCTGCCAGATAATGGCGACAGATTACTTCTAGTGGGACGAAGAAGTTCTCTGCATCTCTGGGAATAGCACCAGGTTCTCTGATCACGTCAAAACGTCTCGCTAGAACTCTGTCTGGAGCATTCATCTCTATGACATGAGTCTTGCAAATTCCTTCATCCTCAATCATTCCGAACCAATGACAAGATGCCCGGTTCAATGACTCCCCCTTCCTCGGAATCAAACTAGGAATGACTTGGTCGAAGACTGATATCTGATCCGTGTATCTGAACTCGATGATATCAGGATCATCCGTACTCCAAACCTGTTTAACCTTACCACTGTACAATAATTCTGTCATGATTCAACCCGAACAAAGTTCGGACATCAATATTGCCCAATGAGCCTCTGTGTCAAATTTTTCCTTAGTAGACTAGACTAAATCCTCACAGCCCAGCGAGAGAGCGGGTATTGTGGCATCGGAAGCGTCTCTCTGGAATGGCCCCAAGGGCAAGCGTAGTGCAGATTTACTAATCGCATTCGTACTAGTTGCCCTTCTTTTCTCATTTGGAGAAGTTTCTGCTCAAGAGGTTAGGAGTGGATGGGAAGTAGTCGACAGCGGGACTGAGGAGAATCTGTATACTGCAGAGTACCTAGAGGGCGAGATATGGGCATTCGGATCTGGAGGAACCATGATCAGGAGTATCGATGAAGGAAGAACTTGGTCTGAATCTGGAATATCAGTTAGCCAAGATCTCACTTCTTCTGATTCGAGTTACGAATCAATAATCGTGGTAGGAAATAGCGGTACTGTCCTATTGATGAATGAAGGCGTCTGGATGGATATAAGTTCTGATCAATTTGGAGATATCAACGACGTTGCCCTTACTGGGAATGATAGTTTTGTTGTCATTGACCAAGATGAAGTCTGGACTTGCACAGTGACAGTGGAATGGGATACTGAATGCGATTCGGCAAATGAAGGAGGGGGGATAAGTTATCTCAGCGTATCATTCTTGGATTCAGAAAACGGAATTATTTCTGGAGAGAACGGGGCAATAATTGCATCCTCCGATGGAGGCAGTAGCTGGGAGTATAGAGATGCGCCTAGCGAGGTTTCAACGAAGGCAATTATCGATGTTGAATACTACAGTACGATTAGGGCGTACGCGATCTCAGAGGAAGGGCACATTCTGAAGTCATCGAGAGAAGGAAATGTTCCCGTAGGATTCGTCTGGAGCATAGTGGATATCGAAAGAGAATACCCTCCAGGAGGTGGTGATGAGTTCGAATCTGGAGGTTCGAATCTAGACTTCGAAGTATCTGGGATGAAAGTTCTTGGACAATTCAAGTTCATGCTTTCTGGTCCGGGAGGTTATCTCTCCCTCAGTCTGGACGGGGGGAATATAGTCTCTCAGCAAATGATTCCAGTCTCGAACGAGACTGTGTTCAATGGATTTGCTATGCTGGACGGTTTCAGAGGGGTCGCCGTAGGGGATGGGGGAGTTGTACTCAGGACAGAGAACGCAGGATCGGAGGAGTTCGTCGGATTCGAGGTGATTGACTTCAACGATTTCGGGCAATTCGTCGACTACTCCAAGGAGAGATTGATGGATGGACTTGTAGCGACTGCTAAGATCGTGATTTTTGGAATTCTAATGGGTTTCTCCCTAGGAATAGTCCTTTCAATGCTAAAGACATCTCCAACTACACTCAAGAATGTCGCTCAGACCAATAGATTCCAGATTCTATTGATGTTCGTAGTTACGCCATTATGGTTAGCTTTCCAGATTCCTATCTCAGCGATTAACTCAACTGGATTGGGTAGAAAATTGAATCTGGGCAATCCTTTCAGCAGCGCATTAGGTTACTGTAGAGGGAGATCCTTACACATTGCAGCTAGTGAGCCACTGAACATTATCGCTATTCGTACAATCGGAGTAATTCTGATATTTTTCGGGATTTATCGAATTCTCAATAATCTCGATGAGATCAGTGACCTAAACCTAGATGGTTGGGAACACATCTACTCGCCTATCGGGGCTCCTGGGGCAATGTTCTGGATTCTACTGGGTCTTGGAATAGCGATATTGGGAGGCATATTTTTCTCATGCAATGGAGACTTCTCCATACGAGAAATTGAGTTCAGCAAGGTGAGTTTCTCTCTCGATCCATGGGGCATCAGGCCATTGAACACGATTGCAACGGTATACACGGACATTTTCAGAAACACACCATTGCTCGTTCAGTTCATGTTCATACACTTCGGATTCGAGCTTGGAAGAAGATTGCAGGACCCTGGGCTAATGTTGTTCGACTTCGATTACCTAGTGGGCAACTCTAACTTCATCACCGATATTTTCGTAGTTTACGAGACGAATCCCGAATCGCTGGCCTATGGTAGGCCGATTGGGGGGATTCTTGAGGATAGGGCATACATTAGCGCGATTTTTGCTCTTGGTTTGAACTCCGGAGCATATCAGTGCGAGACCATCAGAGGGGCTATCGCTGCGATCCCCTCCGGGCAGATGGAGGCCGGCAGAAGTATTGGGCTAAATTACATGCAATCGATGAGGCTGGTGGTAATGCCCCAGGCTGTCAGAATCTGCATACCCCCACTAGGTAACGAGATGGTCAACCTAGTACTGAACTCTTCACTAGCTATGATTATCGGTTATGCTGAAATCACAAGGCAGGGGAAGTTAATCGTCGCGACTACTTTCCAGGTTTTCTGGACTTGGGGCATGGTACTGATCTCATACTTCCTGATTACATGGGCCCTAGCACTCTTCCTCAGGTACCTTGAGGAAAGGACTAGGATTCCTGGGTTAGGAATATCAGGAGGTGCTTGATTGTCAGAAATTATCCTCAGCGTTGAAGAGATGGAGAAGACGTATGTTGGAGGGGTCCATGCGGTCAGAGGAGTCTCGTTCGAAGTGAAGGAGGGGGAGTCATTGGCTATTATTGGCTCATCTGGGAGTGGCAAATCTACCATACTTAGGTGCATCAACCGGCTGATTGAGCCCACCCAAGGTATCGTGAGGTTGAAGGGAGAAAGGATCAACACTCCTGCTGCTGATGTTAATGATGTTCGCTCTAGGATCGGGATGGTCTTCCAGTCTTTCGAATTGTTCTCTCACTTGAGGGTGATTGACAATGTTTCCCTTGGTCTAATTCATGTCAGGGGAATGAGTAAGGAGGAAGCTTTTGACCATGCTCGTAGTGTTCTTGAGAGGGTAGACATGCTCGATAGGGTTGATGCCTATCCCGGAAACCTATCTGGTGGTCAGAAGCAGAGGGTGGCTATCGCAAGGGCACTTGCGATGAAGCCTGAGGTCATGCTCTTTGACGAGCCCACCAGTGCACTAGACCCAGAACTAATCGGTTCCGTTCTTGAGACCATACAGGGTTTGGCTGAGGAAGGGATGACCATGGTAGTGGTCACCCATGAGATAGGATTCGCCAGAGACGTTGCTGATCGTGTGATATACATGGATCAGGGCCTTATTGCAGAGGAGGGGGAATCATCCATAATCGATAATCCGAAAACGGACAGGATGAGAGATTTCCTATCTAGCATCAATGACTGAATCTAGCAAAATGAAACTGCTTCCCAAATGTCGTTCGAATTACTGGTACTGTAATCGTAGTACGAGGTGTCGGATATCTGTGAACCCCCCTGTGTGACGGTTACTGTGAACGAATAGCACC
>CACAAP010000032.1:0-7124 GCA_902530535.1 uncultured Candidatus Poseidoniales archaeon | reverse complement strand
TATCTCTGTGCATACGACTCCGAAAGGTGGCGACCGTTTAGGTATTCTACTGACTTCCCAACCTCTGTGGTCGGCAGTATTGAAGTGACAATGTCTTTTCGAGGGCATATGGAGCGATTCGACGTTCGAAGAGGAATTATCAAAGAAGTGGGAGAAAATGGAGGGCTTTCAGAACTAGCGAAAGAGTTCTTCGAAAAGGTGGAAAGGTCTTCTGCAGAATCTTTTGAGGGATCTCACGGGGTCATGACCTCGATAGTTGGAAGATTTGAGAATGGCGCTTTGATTGTTGATGTGACTAATGTCGCTCCCGATTTCGATAATCCAGAATCAATGAAATCGGCGATGGAGGACCGGAAGCGATGGACTACGTTCCTAGACAAGGCTACAGGGTACAATTCCAAACAGAGGGGGGACAAGGCGAAGGAATGGGCCAAGAAGGCTGCAAAGGCCAAATCAGCCGTTTCGTCAGCACGACATTTCATGGAGATGTCTGATAGTGTTCCTGTCGACAAGATAGAGAAAGCGGAATCGATGATTGAGGAGATTGAGTCCCTACTGAAAGAAAATGAGAATACCAAGGCCAAAGGGAGAGCAGAGAAGCTCAATAAACTGTTCAATTAGGTGAGGCAATGGTAGAAGAAGTGACTCTTCCAGAGTTATCCGCCGAATCCAAGGCTCGTATTGATAGGATGTTCTTCGGATGCCAGGAAGTAATTGGCGTGGAACATCTCGAGTCTGTATTTCGAGGTGCTGCTAGTCATTCCGGAGATGACCAACTATCTGCTTACATAGGCTTGGAACCTAGTGGAAAGGCCCATCTCGGCTGGATTATCCTGGGAGATACAATCAGGAATTTGTTGGATGAGGGAGTCAATGTCATCATACTTTTGGCAGATTGGCACGCTTGGGTGAACGACAAGTTCGGAAGAGACATGGGGAAGATTTCCACCGCCGCAGAATACATGTCTGAGATGTTTAGAGCAATTTTGGAGAATCCTGGAGAAGGGGCCGGACCAGGTGAAATCCAATTTATTCGCGCATCTGATGTTATGGACTCCGGGAAGTACTGGGAGCGGGTCCTGAGATGCTCGAAGAACATGAGCCTCTCGAGAGTGAGGAGAACCTTCAGCATAATGGGGAGAGACGAGGACTCTTCCGATCACGACTTGGCTGCATTCTACTATCCTGCTCTGCAGGCTGCGGATATTTTCGAACTTGAGGTGGACATAGCTTTCGGGGGCATGGACCAGAGAAAGGCGCACATGTACATGCGCGAGGTTGCGGAGAAGAATCAATGGACAAAGCCGACATGCATCCACACTCCCATGCTCTCAGGCCTAAAGGGACCAGGAGGGAGGATGGACTCCTTTGATCATAAAATGTCCAAGTCAGATCCCGGGAATGCGATCCTCTTAGATGACGATTCAGAATCAATCAGATCTAAGATTAGGAAATCTTTCCTAGAGGTGGGAAACGACAAATCCCCAATATTCGAGATTTCTCAAAATGTAATAATGCCTAAACTTGGAAGGATATTAGTATCTCCAGACCCTAAGTACGGCAAACCATCGGAATGGACCGATCAACAGCAATTTGTAGATGCAGTATCGAATGGAGAAATACACCCGCTGGATGCAAAGATGGCAGTAGCAGATGCTCTATTCGAGGTCCTAGAGCCCATCTCTCAGCATTTCTCAGACAAGCAAGAGCTAATCGAGTCAATAAACAGCATTTCCGACGAATCGTAGAATCGTTCTAATTGATGCCCGAGGGATTGGCCACATAGTAATCATAATGTAGGCCTATTCCGCGTCACCCTAGTAGTATGTCAGTCGTTGGCATTGATGACATCGCGCTCCATTTCCCAAGACTATATTTCGCAATGCAAGATTTTGCGGATTTCAGAGGTGCCGACTATGGCAAACTAAGCAAAGGCCTCGGACTAGAGGCAATGGCGATACCAGATGTGCACGAAGACACTGCAACAATGGGTGCAAATGCTGTTTCCAGACTTATTGACAGAAATTCACTGGACCCTTCTTCGATAGGTAGGATTTACCTAGGCACCGAATCGGCCTTGGACGGCGCTAAGCCAACCGCTACTTACATAATGGACATGCTCGAGCAGCGCTATTCGGAGAAATTCGGTGGAAACTGCTTCAGGAATTGCGATGTAGTCGATATGACATTCGCCTGCATTGGTGCAGTCGATGCGATGCACAATACCCTTGATTGGGTGGCTAGGGGGGGGCAGGAAAGAAACAGGATAGGAATAGTGGTTTTCGCTGACAACGCGAAATATGACCTCGGATCTTCTGGAGAGTACACCCAGGGAGCAGGCGGAGGGGCGATACTAATTCGCCATAATCCAAGATTACTTGCAATTCCCGATATCTGGGGCGTTTCCACAATGCCAGTCCATGACTTCTTCAAGCCGCGGAGAGAGGTCGAGACGCGAACCGTAGTCGAGAATGTTCTGGAATTGGCAGAGGAATCCGGTGCCAGGTTCACATCCAATCTAGCAGAGAAGATACTCAAATTACTCCCCAGATCCAAGAAAAAGAACCAGACCATCTTCGAGAATGAGAAAATAATGATTCACAAGGATACTCCTGTTTTCGATGGACAGTTCTCCAATCGATGTTATTCCGAATCTGTCAAACAGGCCTTCATAGACTTCCGTCGGAATGCTATTGAGGAGGGCAGGTATAATCCAGAGGATGATGAAATTCTAACCAACCAATGGAGCAGGATTATTGTCCATCTACCATATGCATTTCAGGGGAAGAGGATGTTCCCCGACGTCTTCCGTCATGATCGTAGGAACCTCCCTATGTGGGAGGGCATTGTTGAGGAAATTGGTCCTGAGCCTTTACCTTCAGAATTCCCGGATACTCCAGACGGGATAGAAGAATTCGAAACCGCGAATGACTCCTACAGGAGGCTCATCTCCAAGACTCCTGAGTTCAAGACCTTCGTGGAACAGAGGATCGAGAAGACACAAAGAGCTTCTAGCCTGATTGGAAACCAATATACTGGGTCAATTTTCCTTGCACTGATGTCAGCAATGGAGTCCGATTACATTGAGAATGTAGAGATGGAGGGAAGCCACATTGGTCTTTGCGGGTATGGCTCGGGGGCCAAGGCTAAGGTTTTCGAGGGAGTCGTCCAACCAGGTTGGAGGGAGATAGCCTCTAGATTCCACCTATTTGAGAGACTATCCACTCGTCATGCCATCAACAAGACGGTGTACGAGGCTTTGCATATGGGCAAGAGAAAGCGTTCGGTGGTAAAGCCCAGTACCGAGTTCGCCTTGGTAAGCGTCGGTTTAGAAGGAGATCTGGAAGGGCAGAGGAGATACCAGTGGGTGGAGTAAGGCTACTCCAAGATTTCTCTTATAGATTCTAAGAAGAAGTCTACTTCCTCCATCGAGTTGTAGTGCAGCAATCCCACTCTCAGAACCCCTTCCGGCTCAAGTCCTAGTGCCTCGGTTAACTCCAGTGCGTAGAAATTGCCTGCCCAGACAAATATCCCCCTCTCAGCCAGCAAGGAACCCATCTCGCTAGCTGTCATCTTCGGATGAGTGAAAGATACGGTGGGGGATCTTTCCGTTATTCTCTCTGGATTGGTTATCCCCCAGATTTTCAAACCGTCAATATCTGTCAGCCCCTGAATCATTCTTAGACACAATTCTCGCTCATGCTCTTCGATAGCAGTGTATGCCACTTTCAAGGCCTCTCTTCTCCCTAGTCCTTCGTTTCCTGAGACTTCTCTACCAATCCATGCGATATGGTCAATCGCAGCCTTGGTTCCTGCCATTCCTTCATGGCTCTGAGTCCCCGTCATCCATCTGAATGGGACTTCCTCTGTCGATACTCGAAGCTTTGCAACAGGAAGCTCTTCCATTCTACTCCTCTTCCCCCAAAGAATCCCCTGGTGGGGTCCGAAGAATTTGTACGGGGAGCATAGCAGGAAATCACACCCTATGTCATCCACATCTATCAGGGAGTGAGGTGCAAAATGAACCGCATCAACAACAACCTCTGCACCGAAACCGTGTGCAATCCCTATCAGTTCTCTGACGTTGTTAATCGTCCCAGAAAGATTCGAAGCAGCCCCAATTGCTACGAGCACAGTACTTTCGGAAATCGATTCAGCCACCGATTCCATGTCCAAAGTACAGTCATCTGGATTTACTTCAATTTTCTTCAAGGAAGCCCCTGACCACTCTGCCGCAAGTGACCAAGGTCTGACGTTCCCGTCATGGTCTAGTCTGGTAACTACTACCTCGTCGCCAGGCCCCCATGTCTTGCTAAGGGCTCCGGCTAGTTGGATATTCAAGCTGGTCATATTCTGGCCGAATGCAATCTCATTAGGGTCGGAGCACCCTAGGAATTCGGCGCAAGCACTCAGAGTTTCAGCTATTATTTCGTCTGTTTCTATTGAAGTCGCAAAACTCATTCCAGTATTTGCATTGTGATTCAATAAGTAATAGCTGACTGCATCTGCTACGGATTGTGGGACCTGGCTACCACCGGGGCCATCGAAGTAAACTGCTTCCCTTCCATCGATTTTTCTACTGAGGGATGGGAAAGAGCCTCTGATCTTCTCTAGTGGGTACATCCTGATCGACTCATTAAGGAGAAATTGACCTATTTATCACGATTCTCTGTACTTCTTGCGTACCCTCGTAGATTTGAGTAATCTTGGCATCCCTGAAGAATCTCTCAACTGGGAAGTCCGTAGTATAACCATACCCCCCCAGTACTTGCACTGCTCTTTCGGAAACCCACATTGCAGTATCGCCAGCGAAGAGTTTTGCCATACTGGCATCCATTGTGTGCCTCGGCGCACCTTCCTCATAGTGGAGCTGCTTCGAGAGGGCTGCCTTGTAAACCATCAATCTGGCTGCCTCGGTTCTAGTTGCCATATCCGCTAGATAATTTCCTACACTTTGATGGTGAGCTATAGGCTTCCCGAATGCGACTCTCTCATGAGCATAATTTAGAGCAGCCTCAAATGATCCTTGAGCTATTCCGAGTGCCTGTGCGGCTATCCCAATTCTTGAATTATCCAATGCATTCATTGCTATGGGAAAACCCTCCCCCACATCCTTTAGCACATTCTCAATCGGCACTCTGCAGTCCTTCAGAATCAATGAGCAGGTATCACTGGAGCGTATTCCTAACTTATCCTCCTTCTTCCCTACTGTGAATCCATGAAACGTCTTCTCGACAATGAATGCCGTAGTTCCACCATGCTTCTTGTCTCCAAATTCCGGGTGATCTACGTCCTTGGCGAAAAGGACGTAAATGTCAGCGCTGGCACCGTTCGTCACCCACATCTTCTCCCCGTTGAGGATGTAGTGGCTACCGTCTTCACTGATCTTTGCCTTACACCCCAGGGCCGCCGCGTCCGTCCCAGCACCTGCCTCTGAAAGGGAATAAGCACCAATCTCATTTCCTGCAAGTCTTGGAAGATACTGTTTTTTCTGCTCCTCATTCCCATGCAGAGCGATCGTCATCGAACAAAGTCCGACGTGTACGCAGTACATTACTGAGAACGATGGATCAACTCTGGCCAGCTCTTCTACGATTATTGACTCAGATACTGAGTCCACTTGGTTTCCACCGTATTCGTCTGGAATCGTTACTCCCTGGAGTCCGGTAGCGTTGCAGAATTCCAACCACTCCTCCAGAGGTGCTCGCTGCTCTCGGTCACGTTCCAGGCACGTGGGTGCCAATGTTTCCTCGGCGAACCCCCTTACCATCTCTCGAATCATGCTTTGCTCTTCTGTCTCTATGAAGTCCATGCTCTCAGTGTCTCGGAGTAAGAGGATATTGTTAATCTCTCTGAGAAGAGGAATTCTCTGTCAATCGAATAGTTAAAATTGGGGACTGCCGCGCCCGCGGACGATATAGATGAGTAGCGGCGATTACTTCGAATTCAGCATTGCCCATGATAGGAAATATACTCTGGACCATTTATGGGTCCAGGTTCTCGATGATGATGAGGACGATATGACAGTCAAGCTGGGGATTAGTGAGTTCATCAGGGCCGAATACGGGGATATTCTGCGTGTTGTTCTCTCAAAACCAGAAGACGATAGTGAATTCCAAGTTGATACGGACGAAGGAGAATCACAAAATGATGATGACGCACCTGCTGCACCTATTTCCAGAGGGGACGAGCTAGATACAGATGATTTGATGATCACAATCAGGACCATAGAGGACAGAGTCCTGATCAATGCTCCATTTCCGTGCAAGATAGTCGAACTTAACGGAGATGTTGAGGATAATACCGATCTTGTCAACGAGGATGCTTACCAAGACGGATGGTGCATGATAGTTCGACCTCACGAATGGGACGAAGATATGTACCTTGACGAATCAGAGTACATAGAGTACCTGAACGAGATTTGACTAAGGCCAGGAAAGTCCTTGCCACTCTTCAAAGTCAGAATTTTCCCAATCAAACTCCGCCAAAAGTTCGACTACTTCCTCTTCGCTAGACAAATCCCTTTCAACTTGAATTCTGTGCAACCAATCCTTTAGTCTACCAAGCCTTTTTCCGCCTTCTAGTCCGGTTATCTCTGATATTCGAGACCCATCAACAAGAGGCCCAGAACCTGCCTTTAGGTCGGAATTTTGTTCTAATTCAGACTCGAAATCCTCCGTATCAGCGCCCAATCCCCGCATGTAGTCAAGAATCTGAGATTTCTGTGTATCGGACATGATCGCTGAGAATCTTCTAACACTCTCTACCGAGAGGTCCAGGTCTATCTTTCTGTATTCATGCAGGCTCGACAGCGCAGAACTCTCTTTTCTTGACAGTCTCAAAAGAGACGCAATTCTATCAGACATCTCGGGCCCATCGGACACTTCATCCCTGCAGATTAGTGCTAGATTTACGATATGATTGTCCGACGGTTTGGTATTCGTGTTTATCGAGATTCCCGGTAGAATCTCCTCGAATATTCCGTGTTCTACCATGGTCTCAACTATTCGCATCGAATTCGAACAGGAAAGGACTCTTTGAAACTCATTCCAAATCCTTTCTTTAGATACCTTACTCAGCATCGGAAGATTGGAAGATATTGCGATACTCAGTTCCGGATCAAA
>CACAAP010000031.1:0-7527 GCA_902530535.1 uncultured Candidatus Poseidoniales archaeon | reverse complement strand
TCAGAGCCATAGATGGAGATTACGACATGGTCTGGGACTGGATCGATCCCGATATGGGCGGTTCCACAAATCCTGACAACCTGCAGGGAGGATCACAACCTTGGGATTTGGATGATGACGGAATCCCCAATGAGGAGGACCCATACCCCATGAACTCAACAGCCGAGGTAGCAACATGGGACTGTGCCAGCGTTGCGAACCCGAACCCCCAAGACCCTAGCGACAATTGTGTACTTTGGCGGACGTCCTACACGGGATTCAACGACTGGGATGGAGATGGTCTGAACAACTGGGTCGACACGGATGACGACAATGACGGAATCCTGGATTGGCTGGATATAGATCCGGACTGCGACCTAGATAACGACGCAGATCTCCATGAGCTAAACGGCTCTATGTTCAGGGACGACGGAGCGAATGACATAGATACCGACGTGGATGGAGACGGTCTCCAGAACGATGAGGACTGGGACGACGACAACGATGGGATCAATGATTTCTTTGACCCTGATGACGGAAACTGCGGTGTAGTAGACACGGACAACACGGACAACTTCTGGGGCAATAGCTGGCCCCAGGGAGACGGCGACGCCATCGATGGTTCCGAGGACGGCGATGCATATGTCGCAGTCCCGAACTATTACTGGAACCTCACTTGGGGGTTCAATCCCTTCAATACAAATAACAGCTTCATGCTCGACTACAACGGGTACGATCCAAACAATTTCGATAACCCAAGTGGTATCATTCCTGAGATGTACTGGACTCTGATGATGAAGTGGAGCCCCTACAATGGTGACAACTTCTTCGATATCGACAGCGACGGAGACTCGCTGGTTAACGGAATAGACGTGGATCAGGATGGAGATGGAATGCCCGATTGGTGGGATCAAGACGAGGGCAACGATGGAGTTCTGGATGTCGACGACGTCAAGATGGGAGGTACCTTGGACGGTAACTCATGCGGAACTGTCATCCTATCCGCAACAACTGAGAGATTCTGCGGCCATATCTACGCATTCCTCTTCAAGGCGCCTCTACTTACTCCGACTCAATCAGGAGGCCAATCTTTCACTGTTCCATACAGCAGCAGGCCCGACTCTGAATGGGATGATGGGGCATATGATGGGACAAATCACCCCACTGGAATGGGTAGTTGTGACAGCAACTGTTTCTGGTTCACCTTTGATCCGACTAGCAATCCAACTCCTTCAGTTGCATATACATACAACGACATCAAGAATAACAGAGATTTATGGATAGCTTACCTCGGAGTCTCCGTCTTCGGATTCTTTCAGTGGACTTCGGACGCAAATAACAACTTCTTCCCCGATGAGATTGCGGACGATCTCAACGATGACGTAGATCCAGACGTGGACTGCGGGCAACCTATGCCGGAGGTATCGTGGACTCCAAGTTGCATGTACAACAACACGAACGACTTGGATGACGACTGGGACATAGTCTATGACCACTTCGATGTGGACGATGATAACGACGGAATCTGGGATTATTTCGAGATTGACTCAAATGATGATCTAGATGATGATTCAGGGTTAGAGGAGCCATACTACTTCACAGGAAGCAATTGCGAGGACAATGACGACGATGGTCTGGACACAGACCCCGACGATGATGGAATATACCAGGCTGTATGGGACAAAGGAGTACTAGGTCAAGCCCTACTATTCCCAGAGTACTATGATGTGGATAACGATAACGACGGAGTACCGGACGGAGAAGACCCAGACGACGACAATAATGGACTTCTAGACGAGGCTCAGGAGGCATTCGAAGGATGCTTCACGGGGGAGGAACAGAGCCCATGGGACCACGACAACGATGGGATAGTTAACTGGGCAGATGACGACTGGGACGGCGACGGAATTCCAAATTCCCTAGAGCTCCAGAACCTCAATGATACTAACGGGACAGCAGATCCTATTGACGACACCTGCTGCCTCAACTTCCCCATAGCCCCATGGGATCATGACAATGACGGGATAAGGGACGATATAGACGAGGACGATGATTACGACGGCATGAAGGACGAGGATGAAGTGATGCTATGGCCTTCACGATATGGTACCGAATCAACGAATCCATGGGACCACGACGACTTTGGGGGAGGGGTCGGACTGGCCAACCCCAACAACAATTCCACGGGTCCGGATTACTTCGACGTAGACGACGACAACGATGGAAGGGCGGACTTGGACTGGAACAACCCCTCTTCGGGGGATTGGGCTACACCATCAAACAAGATCGAGGAATCTTCAGGATGGAGCTCGGATTGGGATTCTGATAATGATGGGATTCTGGACGACGACGATAAGATACCCACTAGAATCACTCTGACCGCTCCATCGGTGTTTTGGCTGGATGAAAACCGGCCAGCGATATTCAATGGCTCTGTATTCTGGCTGGACGACACAGGTTTCGTCCCAGCACCAGACCTCCCTGTCCAGGTCCACATTAGGTACTCTGCGAACGGAACGTCTGTCATAGAGACAATCGACGTCCTCACCGATGACAACGGGGAGTATATCGTCGGCCAGTTCTTGTTCCCGGAAGATATCGATGTGGGGCCGAACTCAACCTATGAGGTCTACTCAGAGGTCACAGAGATGTTCGTACACGACTACAGCTCGACGCTTTCAGACACTGACGGAGACGGCATCGGAGACTCGGGGATGCCTGTCGAGGTAAGGGCGAACACCACGATTGGATTCGTATCCGGGGAGAGGTTCAGATCGGACGAGCAACCCCTCAAGCTAGACTTCAAGGTCCACTACTCGGCAGACTACAACAGAGGGATATTCGACAACAGACTACCCTATGCTCCGGTATCTTTCACGATTAGCGACCCAGGCCCCCAGTTCGGGAATATCACCCATCCGACTGTATACGATGGATATGGTAACGGATACAGGGCTGACGCAGGAGGCTGGGTTTCACTGGCTTACAACCAATCCCTAGACGTATGGGAACAGGTCCAGTGGAACTCACTGCTCGATAATGGCCCAGGCGTCCCGACAGGCGGATACGAGGAGATAGTGTGGAATCCGTGCGGACCGCTGAATCCAGTCGGATCCCATTCTGTCATAGCGCCCTATGAGTACAAGAACACCTCGCTCCCTGTGGGTGACTATACCTTCATCGGATTCTCCCGTCCTGATCTCGGAGGATGCACTGACGACTCCTACGAATGGCCTTGGTCCCACCTAGAGGGTTCAGAGACGGATGCCTTCTACATCCGTTCCATGCACAGGATGTTCATCGAAGCGGAAATGTCAGCGGCCTCTTTCAGGCCAGTCTACTTCTGGGACTCAACCCAGTTCACTGGATCGTCATTCGGTGCATGGAGAGCTCTCTTCCATTCCCCATCCCTTGCAAATGCGAATATGACATACCAGGAGGCAAGCCTTGGCAAGCCATACCCGCTTCTCTGGGACGGGACTCCCTCAACGCTCTCTGGAATAGCAGGCGGCGCCCTTGCCCCGTTCCTGTCCTCAGATGGGATTAACTGGACCATCACGATGCAGAATGCGGCTGACTTCGACTCGCCTCCATGCGGGCCGGTCGACCCTCTGGATCCCAGCAGCCAGATTCGCTGCGAGATAGTACCGGAGATATTCGCAGGCGAGTCTGTCAGGGTAAGGGGTCACGTCTGGAACAAGACATTCGTACCAGTCACTGACTTCGACGGGGATGGAACGAAGGACCCCATAGCCGTACAGATAGACTTGGACTACAATGGGATCTTCGCTGGTTCCATAGAGACTCGAGTGAACCAGCGACTGGATATCGATACAGAAGGCCTGGCAACATTTGACCACGACATAATCTGGGATCCATATTGGCCAGCATCGACATACGGATTCAGAGCCGACTTTGGCCAGGCAGACTACTTCTTCACCGGGGAGCAAGCAGGAGTCCTAGCGGCCACCGGCGCGTACGGAAACGTATCGGTCATAGGTTCCACTGACTTCCTACTGACATCTCTGACGCGCCTCTACAGGGGCCAGAACGCAACAGTCGAGGCCCGTCTGATTGACAATGCCGGGCTTCCTGTACGCGAAGCCCCAGTTAACTGGTCATGGGCCGAGGACCAATCCAACGGTGTGGTTTTCACAGACAACAACGGGATATTCAGGGTCAATCTGACAGACATTGACACCTTGGGGAACTTCTCGCTCAGTTTCACCTACCTCGGAGACAAGTTCAGGCTGGGAAGCACTGACTCAGTAGATATGTGGGTCGTTTCACGGACATTCATCAACGTTCAGAGCACAAGTCCCAATATCAGATCTAATGGAGACTTGTGGGAATTCACCGCTGTTGTCACCGATGACAACAGAACCCCATTCGACAAGGACGGAGGTCAGGTTCTGAATAGCTGCGAGGGAGAGATGCAGAATCCTGAGGGATATGATCTCGGAGGTAACGTCACAGTGATCTTCGAGGGAATAGACTTCGAGGACAGGACCCACCGACAGATAGTATCCGTCGAGTGCCCGGCATCTGGCTCCATCGGCTATGGACAATACCTGGACCCACAGCTGCTGAAGGACGACCCATTCTCCTTCCTTCCCGATGGTTTCGGGCCTGTGAACGTGATCCTACGGTTCGAGGAGAACCTTCCTCACGAGGGTTGCGAGCCCATAGACGCAGGGATGCTGTCCACATCCGGAGCATGGGACCCCTGCGTGACCATCCTCAACAGCGACCACTTCAGGAAGGTACTGCAGTTCCAAGTAGATGGGTTCAGCCTCATCGGGAACACTGATCTGCAAGTAGACCAGCAGATAGTCTACACCTCTGAGATAGACCTGGATACGGGACAGATACTTGAGAAGCCAATGATAGTGACCGGACAGTTAACCGATGAGCTCGGAGGAAACCTGTCAAACAGACAAATCAGAGTTACATTCGAGATGGGATCTATGGTATTCGACCCTGTTGAGAATCGGATGAAATTCCGTGCAGGAGATGACGGCATAGAGGCCTGTATCCCAGGGGCAACCGATGAGAACGGATTCTTCGACATCAACTGCCCTATGACTGGCGTCGACGCAGGAATGGCTAAGGTGAAGATAGAGTACAATGCCTGGGACCCCCTAAACAATGACCGATATAGATACAAGAACAAGACACAAGCAATGTTCTTCCCCGTCTTCTCCAACTCGACGATCGACGTATCGGAAGTAGGTCCATTCAGATCCGACTACCTGACATACACCTTCCCGAACGGCTCTACCTTCGAAGTTCTGTACCTGAAGGAGGCATTCCACATCAATGCTAGGCTCTCCCAGTCGAACGGAAAGCCAGTCGGTGGGAAGTGCGTCAACATTTACCTCGATCCAGAAGTAAACACCAGGCCAATAGCCACAGCATTCACGGCTGGCGGAACCGGTGAGTTCGTTTGGTACTCGGCAGATCCAGATGACAACCCTAGTAGGAGGGGAGTTGAGCCTAGCGGAAACAACCTCGAAGGATTCCGTACTGTCAGAGTCGCTTACGAGCCAGAACGGTACGTACCAGGGGGCTGCGACTACGAAGTACTGGAACCAAACCCGGTTCTGAATAGCTCCGTAGTAGACGTTGAAGTCCTAGTGAGAAGCAAGGTTGACATTCTGCTGAAGCAGCACTGGTCAAGCCCTGCTGGATACCAAGAGGGCGACATTATAGCAGGGGAGGTTGCAATCCTCAGAGACAGGCTGGACCTCACTGTTGAGGGTCAGAGAGTAGAATTCCACCGACAGTTCTGGAATGAATCCGGAGAGTGGCAGACAGAGCGCGTGGAGATACTTATCACCAATGAGAGGGGCTCTGCGAACTTCTCCTTCCCATACACCGGTGAAACCATTCCTGGACACCCGGAGTGGAGCGCCCCAGGAGGCAAATGGAGGGTCCTGGTTCACTTCGAATCAGTAGACGCGAACAAACCCTACTTCGTAGAGAAGTGGCTCAATAGCACCCCGGAGATAAAACTGGGAGAGGGCACCTCTTCGACCTCGGGCGGGCTTTGGACTACCCAAGCCCTAATCCTAGCCGGAATATCACTCTCAACAGTGGCGCTGGTGGGTGCGATGATGTACAATAACTACAGGGAGAGACGAAAGGTCGAGATCCTCCGAGGCATACTGACCGACGCGCTAATGTCCCTCAAGGCTTCGAACAATTACATCGAGGCAATCTTCTCCTGCTACAAGGACCTGATCAAGTACTTCAGGATGAGAGGTGCCATGAAGAAGGTCTTCGAGACCACCAGAGAGTTCGAGGATGTCATCAACAACATGCTTGGAGGAATAGTCCCCCCAGAGGAGATCGACTCCTTCTTCTCGATATTCGAGGAGGCTCGCTACTCTGATCACGACATAGGATCGGAGGATAGGGACAGGGCGATCCAGATATTCCAGTCGATGATTGGTAGGATGAACAGATCTCTCGGAGATAGCTTGCTTACAAGGGAAGCAGTTGGCGAGTCCTCGTTGTACGGTCCCTCCGTGAAGGCAGGGCAGTTCGTCGATGCAGATGGAAACATAAGGTTCGCCGGAGTAGATGATACAGAGGAAAACGACGGTTTCAAAATCTGAGACACCAAGGAAATCCATTGCCCTGACGCCCCTCCGGGGCGCCCGCAGGATTCATAACACCGACTTTGGTGGCCGCGCTACCTGATTAGGGGAGGGATACTGTGAGTAAGCAAGAGAGGAAGACCAACTCAGCGCTAGTTTCGCTCATAGGAGACCTGAAGGACCACAGCCGGACAACCGGCTCTCCAATATGGAGGGACACTGCCTCTAGGTTAGAGACCAGCAGGAAAAACTGGGCAGAGCCCAATCTTAGCCATATCTCCAGGCACTCTGCAAAGAAGGAGACAGTTCTGGTACCCGGTAAGGTACTGGGCAGTGGAAGCATCAGCGGAGGACAGACGGTCGCCGCCTTCAGCTTCAGCGATGGAGCCAGGAGCAAGATAGAGGCCTCAGGAGGGAGGACTCTTAGCATTCGCGAACTTATGGACGAGAATCCCAACGGCAAGGGGGTGAGGATCCTTGTCTGAGACAACTATGGTATACGATGCCACGGACAAGATTCTTGGCAGGCTGGCCAGCCAAGTGGCAAAAGAAATGATTTCTGCCAGGAAGTCAGGCAGGCAGCAGCGGGTCATCATAATCAACGCAGAGGACGCCATCGTTTCGGGACCCAGGACCAAGGTACTAAGCGACTACAGGGCAAAATACAATCTCAACCACGCCAGAAAAGGGCCATTCTTCCCAAGGATGCCGGACAAGATAATCAAGAGAACAGTCAGGGGAATGCTCCCGTATCAGAAGAACAGCAGCGGAAGGGGGGCCCTGAGGGACCTTAGAGTCATGATAGGGACTCCCAAAAACCTCTCTCTGGAAGAACTCCCAGATGGACACGAGTGGGGGGCGACAGAGAACATTGTTCGCGATACCCCCAATAAGTACGTCAGACTGGGCGAGATCAGCTCCCACCTTGGAGTGGACGCAGGTAGAT
>CACAAP010000030.1:0-8113 GCA_902530535.1 uncultured Candidatus Poseidoniales archaeon | reverse complement strand
ACTCATTTGCCATGCTTTTCCTGGCGATCGCTCTATACTTCTGGATTAGAGGACTCGAGCAAATTCAATACAAGAAGGTCTTCAAGTCTACAAGCGCAAACCCGCTGTACATTATCGCTGGCATAAGGGAGACCTGGAAGAGTAATCCAGTGCTAATGGCAAATGCAACAATGTCGGGAATCGCATTCTCAATCATGGCACTCGGCTGGAAGGGTTTCGTATACGGCCCGGGAATTCTTTTCCTAGCATATTCATTCCAAGTAGTGATCAACATCTTCAAGGGAAGGGACAGCCTACAATTCACCTCTGCATCTCTTCAGATGATGTTTACTTCGATGATAATCCCTGCACCATTCTACGCTTGGCCTGGAATGAACCTACTCTTCGCTCCTAGCGGTATGCAACCCATGTTCTACATAATCGGCTTCACTTTCGCTATGGGTTGGATTTCCAGCTCATTCAGGGACAAGCCATGGCTTCTGATAGTAATGGGGGGGAGTGTACTATTCGGCTCGATTCTTTCAATTCTCTTCATACTTCAGGAAGCTCAGTTGTACAGCGGCTGGGACATCCTTTTCACAGGGGGATTCTACTTCTCCAAGAACAAAATCTTCCTAACAATCGGAGAGGCGCAGGCTCCAGAACGCGGAAGACTATTTGCTTCCTATGGGCCTGTAGTAGCAGTTATCGCAATAGGATGCGCAGTAATACTGCTATGGAGGGGCAGCAGGAAGAACCAGTCAGAACTTACTCTACTAGGCCTATGGACCCTGATCGCATCTTACATGTCATGGTCCGCGGGCCGATTCATCATCAACGCTACACCTGCTATGGCAGTAGTAGGGGGAATCGGGATCTCAATGCTGTGGAGTGCAGCAAGCCTGCCAACATTTTCCAAGGTTTGGAGGAACTCGGGAATAGGCACCCCCAGGACTCGTTTCAAGTCTTTATGGCCAGCAACTAAGGCTCGTCCAGGTATTCCAGCTATGATCATGGTGATCCTTCTTATCTCTTCACAGCACGCTACATACGGCATCGACTCTGGTATACCAGGAAATGACAGGTCGGCAAATGAGGTCGATCAGAGTATCTACGACTTGGCCCCCGATATACTGAGGCAGGACCTTCTAGGCTTGTTCTCAGTAATGAACAGCGAACAGTACGACCCCAGCGAATCAGGGCTTTGGTATCTGGGGACCTTCGGACCGAGCTTCGGAGGACAAGGATGGAATGAGGCATATGAGTGGCTTTCTGAGCAGGACAGCGACGTTCCGTTCAGCGAAAGACCAGCCTTCGTATCTTGGTGGGATTACGGTTTCCAGGCCCTTGCTTCCGGAGATCATCCTACCGTGGCAGACAACTTCCAGTCTGGAATCCCGAACAGTGGGGCAATGCTCCTATCTTCAGGACAGGAAGACACTCTATCTTTGTTCATCTCAACACTTGCCTTCGGTGACAGGAAGTTGAATGGCATGGATCTTGGAGCAGACTTCCTAGCTGCATTGGAACCAGAATTGTCGGGAGAACAGATCCAGGAGTTCCAAGCTATACTATCGAACGAGGACCGCGAGTTCCTGGAAACACGATCAATGGCAGTAGTTGCAGAGTATGGAGAGGTACAGATGCTCAAGGGCAATGCGTTGGACGATGATGGGATGCCCTTGTCCGATGCAGGTCACATGTTCATCGTCATAAAGGAAGGCGAGCAGTTCGAAGAACCCACGGCCAATGAATCAGAGGCTAGGGCCCTTTTCAACAATGCACGTGGATCAGGATTGAATTCAGAGTATGAAATTCTTGATTTCGAAGACGCCAAGCACTACAACGTTGGCGGCTACCTATACACCCGAGACATAATTGATGACTACTACGACGTATCTACTGCAATTCACCGCACTAATGCGAAGTTCGGAATGGCTAGGGCGTTCCTGACAGCAGCTTTGGAACTGGAACAACTCGTAAGCGTCTACCACAAGATTTCCTCCATCGACAACTACGAGGTGTCCGACTTCGAGGAATCCCATGGAAGCACAACAGCAAGGAATCATGAAATCAGATACTTTGCCGTAGACAACCGCCTCTATCCATTGGGCGGAAGGGCATATCAGGATTTCCAGTCTTATCACAGGGGGGCATATTCAGGTATTTTCCATGCACCTACCGGTCTCTCTGGCCTAGATATGGATACGTACATCACAACTACCTACGAGACCAACCAGGGGCCAAAGACCCTCCAGGAATTCTTGGACCAGCAGATGTCGGACCTCAGGGCACAGGCATCAGGTGCATCCACTGGGGAGGACATGATCCAACTAACCGACAGGAGCTACCAGCATCAGGCCGGATTCTTTGACACAATGATTGCAAGGACCTACGTGGGCTATGGGACGTCTACACTTGGGTTACCCTCGATCAGCGGACAGGTAGGAGATGCTGACACCCCATCTACTTGGATCCTCCCCAACTCACTCACAGGGACTCCCGGGAGTTACCTACAGGGCTCTATGGCCCTCCCCGGAGCAATGATGAATCACTTCGTTCTATCCAATTGGTATGACCCGACTAATGGTTCACATTGTCAGGAAATCCAGATTTCCGGAACAGCTTCCACGGTAGCAGGCTCAACCAAGCTGACCGACGTCACCCTGTCAACAGACGCTACACTCTCAACCGGTTGGTCCGCCGTTCAGTCAGGCGGTCCGTGGGAAGTAACACAGATCGAAGATGGAGTTATTCCCACTGGATCCTCTATTCCCACCTACAGCAACGCCATCTCATTCGAGTCCAAGACCCTAGACATCAGCAACGGCGCTACCAACACAAGCAATGGGACAGATTTCGTTCTAACCGGGAAGGTTGACAAGTACTGCGGCTCAATCTACGACTCCAATAGAAATGTGAAGATTCTGAAGTACTACAGTGGTGCCACTCTGGAGGGCACTGTGTCTCTAGACGGGATCGGCCCAGTCCCGAATGCTAGGATACTGATAGAGAGAGACGCATTCAGTGGGGAGGAGATAGAAGTCGACGGTCATGTCGTTGACAGAGATTCGAGAACATACTGGATCCCCATCGGTAGCACTCAGGCGAACGAAGACGGATTCTTCTCCTTCAAGGTACCAGCAGGAAAGATCCGGGTATCCGCCTTCTCGGGAGAACCAGATTTAGAATCAGCCAGAACATCACTGATTACGGGATCAGGCTCCTCCATGCAAGAACTATTCGTAGAGAGCTCCCAGAATAGGAATGTGAATGCGATAACGGGAATTCTCGGGAACGTATACGGCTCCACATGGCTATCCGAAACAATCGTCAATATATCCGGAACAGATGGACACAGTAACGGCCAAGAGATAATTCAGGCTCCTATCTCGGTGTCCCCATCTTCCGCTGCAGGAATCCTGGAATGGTCTGGGGAACTGGACTTCGACGGGGAGCCCGTACTTTCAGCTCAAGTTATCCTCACTCCATCCTCAGAAGAGGTTTCCATCCAACCCTATGTTGCCATGACCTCCAACGGAACCATGGAGGGCGAAGACCTGAAGTTCACTGGAACTGGAGAAGCGACATTCATGGGCGAGGGATCTGTAGAGAGCATGGGTTCAGTTTCAGTTCGGGAATTCACCGGTTCTCACACCCAGACCATCTACGACAACCACAGCATCACGGGACAGGGGCAGTTCTCCGGTATGGGCACCTTCGATGGCTCAATCACAGGCGACTTCCCCGGTTGTTCAGGAGATTCCGTTCCGGATGGCTCGGAAGCATGCCTAGTTAGCGAGGACAACTACATTCTGGATGGGACAATAAACGGCTCTGGAAAGTTCACTTCGTTTGGGAACAGCGAGTTCACCAGAGACCTATTCCAAGCCACTTTCATAGGCTCCGGTACATTCATCACAGACTCAAACCAAAATCTATCCTCGTACGGGACAATAAACGGGACTGGCACATTCTCTGGGCACGCTCTGTTTAGCGGCCCCATGGTCAGCCCCGGATCTTTCCACGTTGTAGACGCTCTACCAGGAGAATACGTGTTATCTGTTGATTTCGGCGAAGGGGACCCCGTGGAGTTAACAGCACCATTCAGAATTCCACTATCACCAACAGAAAGCCAATCTCCGGTTTCGATTTACGGAGGTGCAATAAAGGGCCAGATATCACTGTATTCCGGTCAACCAGTTTCTGAGGAAAGAGTGTCCATATTCTCAATCAACGGATCGAGTGAAGACTCTGCAGTAGAATGCGAGGGAATAGTCACGCATCCATGCTACGTAACTACCGACGACACTGGCTATTTCGAAGTTGGCCCAATTGTGCCAGGGACCTACATCGCTGAAATAGATCTAGACGATGACGGATTCTCGGAATTGTCACAGATTTTCACCTTTGGTTCGGATCAAGGAACCTTGGTATCATTCCCATCGGAGGTTCCTAGAACTTCTGATATCACATTCACCCTCTCAGACGAAGGAACTAGCGTAGACGACCTTGAGTTGCAGTTCTTGCCCGAGGATCAGAATCAGGCACCAGTATCCGCAATTTTCGATAATGAAACAAAAACCTACCGCGCCGAATTACTTCATGGCGATTGGGTTCTGAACTATACTCTGGGAGATAATAAGCAACTATGGCAAAGGGTGAAGGTAGCTGAATCTGACATCTCAGAATCATTCCAATTCCTAGTCAGTCAATCTGTAAATGGAATGGTATTGAACAAACCAGACAAGGACGGATCAGCCCAGCAAGTTGAGTCAAGGGTGAACAACCAACAGGTTGTTTTCCAATGGGAAGGATTCGCCCTAACCGCGACAACCGACTCATTCGGGGAGTTCAGCGTACTTCTACCACGTGGGGCATTTGTTCAGGCGACCGTTGAGAGGATGATTGGTGCTGGCGGGTTCTATTCTAACGGCACTAGCTTCCAAGTAGAAGAAGGAATGGAAAACATCACTATAGAACTAACAGATTCTATGATGGTGCTTGGCGAAGTAAGCCTGAATCGTGAAGGGAATACGTACAACCAAGGATTCTCTGGTTGGTATCCAGTCCATGCCCTAGCAAACAACCTCGATGGTGAAACGACTGCAGTATGGAGGGAGGAAGTTGATGACTTGGGACGCTTCGATATGCTCCTACCAGTAGGAAACTGGTCATTCACACTTGACGCAGGTGGAATGTCCTCCAATTCCGTGATAAAGGAAGTCAACACCTCCATGGAAGGAGTAATCGAATTACTAGCTTTACCTCTGGAGAACAGTACCGTCCGCATCGACTTCTTCATTGATCACGAGGGAGACAACAACGCATCAAATGGCACCCCTGTCAACTACCCCTTCGAGATAAAGCCACTTTCCCCCAACGGTGCTGGTTACACTGTCGATTCCGCTGGTGACGAGTGGATTAACCTTGGAACTGCCGAAGTATCACTAGAACCGGGAAGATATCGAATCGTCGTTGAGAGGGCTAACTCTTCTGCCGACGAGCCGTTCGATACGCTGTATGACACGAACGAAATATTCGATGTGGAAATAGACGCCTCGACGATTGAGCGTTCGGTAGGTTTCGAACCAAGATGGCTGACTAACATCACTTTGAGAAACGAGAGCGGGGAAGTACTCTCCAATCACGAGATAAAACTTGAGTCAGTGGACAGTGGATGGATTCAGACATTCTTCACTGATGAGGAAGGAATGCTTGTTGAGTACCTAAACGAGGGGGATTGGATTGTTATCGTTGAAGATTTCGAGACCAACTCGGATGTCTTCGAGGGTCTTAGAATGGACATTTCTGTGAACCAGGATTCAGCAGGAACCAGATACAACTTTTACACCCAAGAGCTAGCCCATGTCGTCCTTACTCTGCAATCATCCTCTGAAGTGGTCAATGCTGAGGAAATAGAAATCAAGGTCACATCACAAGAAGGGCTAGGCGCCTTCCAAACTTCGGTTGATGGCCTTGATCAGGCTCTGGAAATCAGACTCGTGCCAGGGCTGTGGAACGTAGAGATCAATCAAACCAGTCAAGATGGAGTCAGGATTCTCTTGGCCAACTCCACTCTTATCGAGTCAGGAGTTACTGTGGGCCCCGATCACCAGGTTTACATGACCGTACAGAAGCTAGTTAGGCTCAGCGGCAAGGTATTCTGGGATCTCGATGCCGATGGTGCTCCCGGTTTCTCAGAGGGTCTGGCAAATGCAACCGTTAACCTTGCAGGAAACGACGATACTCAACAAATCACCACCAGCGATAGCGGAGAATGGTCCACCTACCTGCCCTCATTGAGCTCCTGGAACATTACAGTCGAGAAGACAGGATTCGACACGCAGAACACAACGATAGAACTCGGAGAAACATCACTCATCGAGGATATCGAGATTTCTGCAGGAGAGGTAGAGGTCTCAGGTACAATCTCCTACTTGGATCAGGATTGCGTTTCCAGTGGCGACTGGTCGGTTTCCATAATTCCATCTCACGGAATTGCCAGAGATCGCGTACAAGTCTCAGGAAACAGTGCAGGAGAGTGGACAACGCTTCTACAGCCAGGAAGCTGGGTTGCTTACTCCACAACATCTGACGCAACACCAGAGTGTCAGGGTCTAGTGTCAATCGACCCCCTCGTTGTCGGAGTCGAAGGGGGTACAGTCGACTCCGAACTCACCATAGGAGGAATCCTGAACCTAGATACGAGTTGGCTTGACTTCGAGGGAGGACAGCACGAACTAATTGAGATTGAAGACTACGAGCTAGTGATCGATTTCAACTCAATGTCCTGGGACGAGGAACTAGACGAGGACGGCACACTATCGCTACTACTTCTCCCTGGAACTATTCAGACATCCAGCGACTTCGAAGTTAATGAAGAGGGTAGAAACGTTTCCTACTCTGGAGGAAAGGGAGTTACAATCAGGGCTGGTCAGGAAAGCCCGCTAAGTACTCTCAGCATAGAGAGGGTCTCCAAACAAGACGTGTCTCTCTCTGTTCAGGGCCCCGAAACTGTCCAGGTCCAGGAGATAGATCAAACTTGCACAAACGACGATGATGGAGACGGTGTGATAAACGGTGAGGACGCATTCCCACTGGACTCCAGCGAGTGGAGCGACAACGACGGTGACGGTTTCGGCGATAATGAAGACTCAGACGACGACGAAGATGGGACTATCGACTCCGACGATGACTTCCCACTAGGGCAGGGGCTCTTCCAGAACCAAGAACTTGGTTGCAAGTACAATGACGCGTACTTCAACGTCACAGTGAATTACCAAGGCCACAACTCATTCGATGAATATACACTCGTAGGTACGGTCCCTGGAGCCGATGGAGCGCAGTGGAGTGTGGAGTTCCAAAACTCTACAGGATCTTGGTTGAACACTCACTCTTTTGACTTGGGCCTCGGAAACTCTGACTTATCTGATCAAATCAAACTTAGAGTCGTTCCTGCGTTTGTGGGCTCTGCGCACCACTTCCCCTCGGGGCACATGGTCCTGGTCAAACTCTCAACAAACCAGGGATACTCCTCTCAACTCGAACTGACAGTGGAAGTTCCTCCGTCCAGAGGATTGGAGATATATGAGCCAGACAATGTCTACTTTGATGTGGAAGAAAGAGCGGTGACCATGGAGATACCGTTCAAGAACACGGGCAACTCGGACGAACTATTCTTCTTCGAATTCGAACAGAGCGATTGGTGGGAGGTTGCCGGACCCAGTACACAACCAGCATCACCATTCTCGGATGGTACTGCAACCTTCACTTTCGTAAGATCTAGCGAGGCAGACCTTCCAAGTCAGTACACAGAAGAAATAACATTCACGGTCACTGATCAGAATAACAACTCATACCCAGGAGAAACCATACTGGTAATGGACGCTCCATCTTTGTCCATAGATGGAGGCACTGTCGACCTTCTTGGAAGCGACTTCGCGACCTTTGGGGAAATTGAGACGTATTCCTTGAATATCACCAATTCCGGTAATGTAGACGCAGACAGCGTTACTCTGTCTGCAGCGCTATGCTCGGATATAAGATGTGAAAATTTCGTTGGAGTCAACTCAACATCTAGTGGTTCAGTTCCAGCAGTGGGCGAGTCCACATTCTTGATTAATATGGATTT
>CACAAP010000029.1:0-8852 GCA_902530535.1 uncultured Candidatus Poseidoniales archaeon | reverse complement strand
CATAGTTCACAACGATGTTTTAATCTCAAAAGATGGATGTATCAGGCCGAACTCCTCTCTGGAATCAATGTCTCGTTTAGGTCCGGCCTTCATAGATGGAGGGACAGTAACTGCTGCTACCTCCTCTCCGCTAACAGATGGTGCCGTTTTTTCTATTATTTGTAGTGAAGATTTTGCTAGAAAAAATGATTTGCAACCAATGGCTAGAGTTGTTTCTGCTGCAACCACGGGATGTCCGCCCGAACTAATGGGTTTAGGCCCCGTTTCTTCTACCAGACTTGCACTAGAGAGAGCAGGTTGGGCCTCCAATGAAATCGACGTCTTCGAATTGAATGAGGCCTTTTCCTCACAGAGTATTGCTTGCATCAGGGAACTAGGATTAAATCCAGAAATAGTCAATATCGATGGAGGCGCTTTGTCCATAGGACACCCATTGGGAGCTTCTGGAGCCAGGATTGCCTGTAAGGCTGCCAGCATATTGTCTAGGGAAGGGGGGAAAAAGGCCCTTGCCTCTATGTGTATTGGCGGGGGGATGGGGATCTCTATTGCCATGGAGTCACTGTAGCCAAGCATCGACGACCTCATGAATGACCATCCAATAGGGAAGTCATGAGCGAGGATACCGGAGTCTCAGTGATCGGGGACAGCTTGGAGGGGAAGCGGGTAATCTTGGCAGTTTCCGGTGGAATTGCCGCCACAGAGTCCGTCAAGCTAGCTAGAGAACTAAGGAGACACGGCGCAGAAGTATTCCCGATGATGACCAAGTCCGCAGAGAAAGTAATCACTCCACTTGCTCTGTCATGGGGATCTGGGATAGACGTAGTGACTGATTGGGAGTCAGAAATGTCCCAACTTGGAGGATTCGATGGATTGATCCTGGCCCCAGCAACCAGGAACACAATTGCTAAGTTCGTTCATGGAATCATTGACTCCCCGATAATGATGGCAATCTCCGCAGCATCTGGAAGCGAAATTCCAATTCTGTTTGTGCCATCGATGCATAACGATCTTTTCCAAGACAAGGTTACTGATGAACTACTATCTGAATCAGCTAATCGGGGCGTGGATATAATGATCGAAGACCCCCAAGAGGGTAAGAGGAAGCAGCCCGACCCAGTAGAGATAGTCGCGATGTTCTGTAATTTAGTAAACCGAAGTATTGCGGGTAGGAAGAGAGTGGCAATTACTCTCGGTGCGAATGCGGCGCCAATTGACTCGATAAGGAAAATTGTGAATACGTCTTCAGGAAATACCGGCTGGTCAATTGCCGAGTACCTGCACAGAATGGGTCATGACGTAGTATGTGTTTCTGGAATAACTAGTAAAGAACCAACATTTAGTTTGCCAGATATTAGAATCGCCGAGTCGTCAGATTCGATGTTGGCAGAATCTATTATTGTCGCAAACTCTGAAAAAAAACCAGAATATTGGATTCATGCAGCAGCTATACTGGACTATGCTCCTGAACCGATCTCTGGTAAATTACCAAGTAATTCTGGAGATTGGGATATCAAACTCAAGCCTACTTTGAAGCATCTTAAGGAATTAAAGGAGCATACAATTGGCTCCAAAAGAATTGCATTCAAATTGGAGGTAACTGGCGCAGAGGATTCTCTAATTAGCAAATCAATAGACTTGATATCCGAAAATGAATTACTAGCAGTAGTGGCAAATATGCTAAATGATGTGCAAGGAAAATCCAACTCTAGGTGTAGAATTGTATTTTCGGATGGAAAGGTTTCGGAAATCAGTGATATAGATGATTTATGCGTAGAAATTGAGAGAATCGTCACGTCTTATTGACGTAACTTAAATCGAATAATTCAAGCCAACTAGCAAGGAGCGCATGAATGTGTCAGGACCTTCTAGGGCAAAGCGGGGAATTCCTCCAAAATCCGAATTCAACAAGTGGTACCCTGCAATAGTCGAAATTGCCGATCTGGTAGACAAGCGGTATCCGATAAAAGGCATGGATGTCTGGAAGCCATACGGACTAACCGCAATGGGCCTAATTGACTCACTTGCTAGAAGGGAGATGTCCAGGACAGGACATCACGAGTATCGCTTCCCACTACTAGTTCCAGAGGATCTTCTGGACAAGGAAAACAAACTAGTCTCTATCTTGAAGGCAGCACGCGAATCAGGCGTCGATCCGTCAGAACTGAGATTCGACGAAGAAGCGTCGGGATTCAAGAAAGAAGTGTACTGGGTTACTCACGGAGGAGAGAATAAGCTAGAGATGCCGATGTTTCTCAGACCGACATCCGAGACTCCCATGTACACCATGTTCTCACTTTGGGTAAGGAGTCATGCCGATCTACCATTGAAGACATTCCAAATCGTCAATACATTTAGGTATGAGACAAAGCAAACACGCTCTTTCATCAGAGTCAGGGAGATTCACTTCTTTGAGGCACATACTGTACATTCTGACCAAACAGGTGCAGACGAGCAGATAGAAGAAGATGCTGAGATGGTTCAGAGAATAATGCACGATTTGTGCCTGCCCTCTTTGGTCTCAAAGAGACCAGTTTGGGATACCTTTCCTGGTGCATGGTACACAAAGGCCGCGGACGTTGTAATGCCCAACGGAAGAACACTTCAGGTAGCAACCTATCACCATTACAAGGATCAGTGGGCGAACGCATTCGATCTTTCTTATGAAGATCCTGAGGGGAATACAAAGCCCTGTCATCAAACTACATTCGGAATGTCCGAGAGGCTTCTAGGGGCTGTGGTTGGCATGCATGGTGACGATAAGGGGTTGATCCTACCTCCTGCCATAGCTCCTATCCAAGTGGTAGTTATGCCCATAGCTGCACATGCAGACAGCAAGGTGGAACCGGCTGCGCAAGCATTGGCTGAACGCCTTTCCGCTTCTGGAATTAGGGTAGAACTAGACACTAGGGACGTTCGGCCAGGTGTGAAACACTATGACTGGGAGATAAAGGGGGTGCCAATCAGAATAGAGCTGGGCCCTAGGGACTTGTCCGCAGGGAAGTTTGTTCTCACTCTGCGAACGGGTTCCAAGTCTGAGATTAGTATAGATGAAGCCGAGAAATCTGTTTTGGATTCACTTGAAGGATTGGCAGAAGATCTGCTCCAGAGGGCAAAATCTCTTGTTTCCGATAAAGTGCAGCCTTTCCCCTTCGATAATCTGGATTATGATGCATCCCAAGAATCTTCAATTCAAAGTGGGATCGTATACCAGATAGCATTCGAAGGAAATGACTCAGATGCAGAATTTCTAGAAAAGAAGACAGGACTGACTCTACTGGGCGAATGCGATGATGAATTTCCCGAAGAAAGGAATTGCCTAATTACAGGAAAAGCGACAAAAAAGAAGCAGCATATAGCCAGAATGTACTAGACTCACTTCTTGAGAAATAAGCCTGCAATAGCAATAACTGCGAAAAAAGAAAGAATTAGTAAGTCACCAAGTAAGGGTTCTGTCATCGGCTTTACCCATGTTTCTATCTGGTGAAGGCCATCCCAAGTGTACCCCTTGGTCCACACAACCTTGGTCTGTGAGTAGTCGTCACTACATATCTGCCTCATGTTTGCTATTCCAGTAGAGCATAATATGGCCCCAACCCCGATAACCATGTTGAAGATTGTACCAGCTAATCCACAGAAACCGAAAAACACCAATCCCCATCGTCTAGATTTCCCATCGGCCCCTACTTTCAAGTCAGGCAGATCGGGGATAAAATCAGGAAGGCTGATGTCATCAGAAATCAGTCCGAAATCAACTTCCTCAGATGCTTCACCTATCTCCGGGGCATGGACCCCCATCTCCTCTAATGCTTCGCTCCCGTAAATCCTCTCTGCCATAGAGTACAGTTCTGGATCTTGCTCTATCTCTAACGGGTTGATATCCCCCTCGAGTAACCTTCTGACTGCGTCGCTATCAGGCATCTATACTGTTGTCTGATTGTGGTCCCTATCAAATGAACCCCATACTTATCGATCAGGACTGTTTTTTCCTACTAATTGCTCTTCTTGCGGCCTCGCATATTCCAGCTTCATTCAAACCCATCAATTCCATCAGTTCCGAAGAGCCACCACTCTGTCCAAATCTATCCCTAACTCCGACCATCTCCAAGGGTGTCGAGGTATTAGTCGAAAGCCACTCTGAAAGAGTACCCCCCAAACCTCCAATCACAGAGTGGTCCTCGGCCGAGACAAACGCTCCGCAGGATTCTGATAGTTTTGCGATCAGTTCCACATCCAGGGGCTTGATTGTATGCATATCGACCACGGTACAACTTATGCCGTCACTCGAGAGAGTTTCTGCAGCAGAGATAGCGACTCCTACCATTACCCCACATGAGATGATTGCCAAGTCGCCTCCTTCTCTAAGAACTGAACCAGATCCAATTCTCAATTTTGAACCATCTTCATACATTCTTGGGACCTTATTCCTGGCTGTCCTCATGTATGAAGGTCCATTCAAATCAAGTAGTTGAGCGGTTAACTCCTCGGCTGAAACATCGTCACAGGGATGAATCACAGTCATTTTCGGAATTGTCCGGTAGATGGCTAAATCCTCTATTGACTGAGCACTGCTACCATCCGTACCAGTATGGATTCCTCCATGGCTACCACAGATATGTACGGGGAGTCCGGGACGAGCAATCCCGTTACGAACTTGCTCGAAAGCCCTTTCTGTGAATATGGCGAATGTGCTAGCAAACGGGATTTTCCCCGAGGACGCCATACCAGCTGCAACAAGCATCATATTCTGCTCTGCAATTCCCAATGAAATCGTTCTCTCTGGATATTCGTCACGAAAGTAGCATGATTTAGTCGATTTCCCCAGATCAGCCTCTAACACGACCACACGAGGGTCTTCAGCAATTCGTAGAAGACCCCTCCCATATCCATCTCTGGATGCACCTCCAGATGAAGGAGCACTCATGATAACTCCTCCAATGCAATTCGCAACTCTTCATCATCCGGGGCCTTTCCATGGAAGGATGGATTGTTCTCCATGAATGAAACACCATTTCCCTTGATAGTATTAGCCACAATAGCAACAGGCCCCTGGTATTCTCTGTTAGCCCAATCTACTACATCAACCAAAGAAGCCATATCATGGCCATCTACTTCCTTGACCGTCCAACCAAAAGATCGAAACTTCTCGCCAATATCTCCAATTTCCATCTGTACATCCATGAAGTCATCATTCTGAATCCTGTTACGATCCACAATTACCCTAAGGTTGGATGCATTGTGGTAGTTCGCTGCCATAGCGGCTTCCCAGATCTGACCTTCTTGAGTTTCTCCGTCTCCCAACATTACCCAAATTCTCCTGTCACTTGAATCCATTTTGGCGGAAAGAGCGCACCCGAGACCGAATGACAACCCCATCCCCAGACTTCCTGCAGAGAAATCCACTCCCTTCGTCCAATTCATATCGACGTGACCTTGGCAAACAGAACCAAGTGTCCTGAATCCCATGATATCATCCTCATCAAGGACTCCCATTTGGTGCAGAATGGAATACATAGCAGGACTTGCATGACCTTTGCTCATGATGAATCTATCACGATCTTCCCAATCAGGATTGCTTGTATCAAAACGAAGACACGTACAATAAATTGCTACCATACAGTCTATCGCCGAAAGCGACCCTCCAGGGTGTCCAGATTTTGCTGCATGCGTCATTTTAACAATGTCAACCCTACATCTCCTAGCCATTTCCTCGAGCTCACTAACATCTACCTGGGTACCATCTCCCATATGCAAAAGTGGCGCGTCAGGGCTATTGATGGTTTTCAATGAGATTTTTTGTTTAACCATCCAGTAGAGTGATTCAAATCATACCATTAGTTCGCACATTCGTGAATTCGGACTTCTCGGGCTCTGAGCGTCATTGGCGTGAAGAACTATCAAGAATGTCAATTCCAATTTCAGTCAAAAATGATGTTTTACTTAGCAAAACCCTTCACAGTTTAATCAATGACGGACGAGTATCTTGTGAGCTGGGAGAGGAATTGCATTCTAACGCCCCACTGCCAGGACTGACTGCTCTAGCGATGATGATCAAAAAGTCAAGGTTTGGAGATAGTATCTTCTTCAATGAAAACCTCCATGTAAATACAACGAATGTCTGCACTCTTGCATGTAGATTCTGCGCTTTCAGAAAGGGTCCAAGGCACAGAGATGCCTATTCTCTTACACCCGAAGAATTCGTATCTAGGATAGAACCGTTCGAAGGGAAAATCGACGAGGTGCATGCAGTGGGTGGGCTCCACCCAGATTGGAACATAGATCACTATTCAGAGATTTATCGAATTACCAAGCAGAGGTTTCCTGGAATAAGCATCAAGTCACTAACTGCTGTCGAAGTAAAGCATATTGCATCCAGATCTGGATTGGGGGTTTTGGAGACACTGACTATTCTGAGGGACTCAGGCCTCGACTCCCTACCAGGGGGAGGAGCAGAGATTCTCGTCGATACTATCAGGGATCGTATTTGCATGGGTAAGGAGAAGTCTTCCGAATACTTGGAAATTCACGGCATTGCACATGAATTAGGAATCCCAACAAATTGCACCATGCTTTTCGGAACCATTGAATCAACCCAAGATCGCATCACTCACCTGAACAAACTCAGAGTACAGCAAGACTCCTCAGGAGGATTCCAGTGTTTCGTACCATATCCATTCCTCAAGGACAATACAAGATTGCCAGAGGCACGACTGGCTTCTGGCGAGGAAGTGATTCGAATAATTTCCCTTTCTAGGATAATGCTGGACAATATCCCACACATCAAGGCTTACAGGATGAATATCGGAGATCATCTTTCGACAATTGCAATCAACTCCGGAGCAGATGACATAGACGGAACTGTCGGTCACGAGGAAATAATGCATGTTGCAGGTAGTACTACAAATTTGAACTACGACTCATACAAGTTAGGAAATCTAATTGACTCTGCAGGTCAGAATCCTGTAAAGAGAGACTCCACATATACGCGATTCGAGTCTTTTGACATTAAACCAAAAAGAGAAGGCCAACTACTCCCAATAATAGGTCAGTGAACCCATGTCATGGGATGGAGTTCTTGGCAGAGTTTCGTTCATCAACTGTGATCCGGTTTTCCACACGATTCCTGACAACTGGACGGTTCTCTCCGCACCTCCGTCTTGGTTGACTGGCCATCTTCTACGTAGAGACTGCATCACTGCTCCAATTCCAACAGCCGACTATGCATCCAATATGGGAAAACTTAGCCTTATCAGGGATATAGGAATAGTGGGGCGTGAGTCTGTTGGTTCGGTTCTTCTATTCGGAAATAGGCCCATTGAGACAATGAGGGACATTGCATTACCCTCAGACTCCTCGACGTCCAATATGCTGATGAGATGGCTACTCAAGCAGAGGGCCCTCGATCCAAAATATGTCAAAATGGGTCCTGATATGGACTCGATGCTTGATGAATGCGATGGAGCACTAATAATTGGGGACCGAGCAATATCTGCTGCCATCCATAATCCTGACTTAGTTAGGATGGACCTCGGTAGAGAATGGGTGGAGATAACTGGTCTGCCAATGGTCTTCGGGGTATTCGCTGCCAGGAAAGACTCCAACGACCATTCAATAAGCAGGGCAAGAGAATTGATGATAAGCAATTACAACATTTTTCTCGAACAAGAGGAAGTAAGGAATTTTGTTATTTCAGACGCTTCGAAGAAGGTCAGCCTTTCTGTCGAAAGAGTGGTCGAATACTATGCCAATGAAGTCTCTAATTTACTCAGTCCAGAGTCAATCAAAGGTTTGAGAGTCTTCCTAGAGGAAGTTTGTGAGGTAGAATCCAATCCGTACTGGTTCGACCACGTTTAGTCCGTGTACTCGAGCTTCTTGCTGGATACCCAGTTTAGGAGATCTATGGCTACTTCGCAGGATTCTGACACGACCACCTCTTCGTCCGATGCAAACTTTTCCAGCGTACTCATGGCAATCCTGTTGCCAATAGCGCCCAAGGCCTCTGCTGCCTCATGTCTTACCATTACATCTTCCTCCAAATCCTCCAATCTTTCAATTAGGTGAGGGACCGCATTATCATCCTGCATTTGCCCTAAAACATAAGCAATCTCGTGCTTAAGTAGAGCAGACGAAGAGTCAAACGCGTCTGCCAGAGAATCCACGGCGGGCTTGCCTCCGATATTCCTCAATGCGAAGAGGGCCCTCATCCTCTGAAACATCTTCTCCCCCTCATCGCACAAGGTATCGCGCAGTTTCTCCAAGTTTTCGTCATTGCTAGCAGGAGGTGCCGGATCGACCGACCCAAACTCGCTAACTTCGGGCCTTTCAGTCATGCTCCTCAGCTCCAATGAACTTCAGTCCACTAGCATCGAAATCACTCCTAACTAGTCCGAGCTCCACTCCCCTCTCCAGAAACATTCTAACAGCCCTGCGGCCATCTTTACCATAGTCTATTGTTCGCCTATTTACATACATCTTTACGAACTCCTCGTTGGTGTCCTCGTCTATACCCCTTCCCCACTTTATTGCGTCTTTTAGTGCATCATTGGGATTTTCCAATGAGAACTCGATACTTCTTTTGATATCGTCACACACTTGTTGACACAAGGATTCTCCGATATCCTTCCTTACAATATTCCCGCCCAATGGGAGGGGCAGGCCAGTCTCCTTGTTCCACCAGACGCCCAAATCTAAAACCATGAAAGCGCCTTCGTTTGACCAAGTCAACTGACCCTCATGGATGATTACCCCAGAGTCATACTTTCCATCCAATACCCCGGGAAGGATTTGGTCAAAGGGCACCTCAACCACCTCTACTTCTCCCAATGCTAGCAGGAGAGCGAGATAGGAACTCGTAC
>CACAAP010000028.1:0-9487 GCA_902530535.1 uncultured Candidatus Poseidoniales archaeon | reverse complement strand
GCTGCCATCGGATAGCTCCTCGCAGTCCCCGTAGTGGTTGGTCCAGTCCCAACCCTCGTTCCAGCACTCGTAGCCGTCGCCGTCATCGTCCTCGTCGCACTCGTCGAAGGTCTGGTAGTTCCATTGCTCCTCCCACTCGACGCCGTCCGCCGTCAGGGTGAACGGTGATGGGGGCTGCTCGCACGGTCCGTCGAATCTGAAGTACTGGTAGACGTGGTTGTTCCTCCACGAGTTGCCGTTGGAGTCCCATCCGATGTTGTACCTCTGGACGTTTAGGTCCACGCTGCAGGTGTAGTTGTCGGTCTCCACGTAGAACGTGATGGTCTCGGTGTCCGAGGTCGTGTTGAACTCGAACTCCATGTTCTCGTTGTCGCAACCTCCCATGTTCTGGCAGATGCTGACGCCGATCGTGAGTCCGTACGACATGTTCTCCTCCACGTCAATGGTGAGTTCCATGGTGTGGTTGCCCTCCTCGATCTCCGGCCTCTCGACGTTCCACTGGTTGATGCAGTACCATTCTCCAGTCGAGTTGTCCTCCTCGCACTCGTTCTGATAGCTGGTCCAGTCTGGCTCCCCGTCCCCATCGTTGTCGTAGTCGTCGTTCCAGCAATGCCAGTTGAATCCGTCCTGCTCGCAGTGGTCGAAGTAATCCATGTTGTATTCCACCTCGTACTCCTCGCCGTCCACGGTCAGGGTGAAAATATCGGGAGTCTCGCACGGCCCGTTGTAGTAGAAGTGCTCACTCTCGTGCGTCCCGTTGGACTGGAAGTCTCCGTTGGAGTTCCAGTACCCGTGTTGCACGTGGAAGTAGTAGCTGATACTGCAAGTCGACTCGTATGTCTCCCAGTCCCATGTCTCTGTGTGGTTGCCTGAGGAAGTTCCATTGAAGTAGATGGAAATCTGCTCGTTGTTGTAAGGACTGCCTTGCTCGTTAGAGTCGAAGTATCCTGATATTTGGTAGGCCTCCCCATCCTCGATTTCATCGATTAGTAGCTCGAAGGAGTGGTCTCCAGGCCAGACGAGCGGCCTGTCGTAGTGGACGATGCAGGTCCACGTACCTGTCGAGTTGTCCTCCTCGCAGTCCTGCATGTGCGTTCGGGTCCAGTCTGGCTCCCCATCACCGTCGTAGTCGTAGTCGTCGTTCCAGCACTCGTGGTCGAAGCCGTCCTCGATGCACTCGTCGAACTCTTCGTATTGAGGGGTCTCCATGTACTCCTCGCTGTCCATGAACAGCGTGAGTTTGGACTCGTCCTCGTCGCAGGGCCCTTCCCAGTTGTAGTGATTGGATTCGAAGTCACCGAAAGTGGTCCAATATCCGCTTACCCATTCTCCCTCGTAGAGTATGTAGTGGGCGCCTAGGTTGCAAGTGAACCAGTCCGTGGTGAAGTCGGTATCAACTGATCCGGATGTTCCGTTGAAGTAGACGTCCTCGTATATGTTGCCATCTTGGGCGTACACCGAAGTCATCATCCTCCAGGATGAGTCAGGCAGCCCGGATGCGCTCCACTCGATGGTGTGGTCTCCAGGCCAGATAAGAGGGTTCTGAGTGTGTTGTATGCAGACCCATTCGCCGTTGGAGTCCTCCTCGCACCTGTCTAGATCGAACCTCACCATGAAACGGTCTGCCTCGCCGTCATTTTCTTGTTCGTCCAAGCTGCAGAACCAGAATCCCCCGTACCTTTCGCAGTCGACTACATCCGCGGAGTAGTGGGGTATCTTCTCATACTCCTCTCCGTCGAGCTCTGTCGTTACGGCAAGCTCTCCATCGCACCATCCGATGAATTTGTCATTGTTACGCAAAGCCTCTGTTCCGTTGTCTTCCCAATTCAGCCTGAAGTCGGAATATCCTGAACAGGTCGAGTTGCTAACATCCCAGTAGAGCTCATCCAATTCTATGCTGATTTCTCCGTTGCTGTCCGATTCGAAGACCTGGTTGACGTTATTGTAGAAGCTCAATGGGTCATTGAAGTCGTATACATACACGTATATGTTAGCAGTGTAGTTGGTGTCTGGGTCCAGACCGGAAACGTAGTACTCCAGACTGTAGTTGCCCTCTTCCATCAAAGGATCCACGTAGTCTACTACGCAAACCCAAGATCCCGTCGAGTCATCGCAGTATTCGAAGTACGCGGTGTAGTCCGGGTAGTTGTAACTCCCGTCGCCATCGATGTCTATCTCGCAGTTCCATCTATCGTCCCAGGAGTTCTCAGTGCACGATAAGATGTCCACGTCGGATGGCCATAGGACCTCGACCTCATCGTACAACGTCCCATCAACGTGTAATTCGTAGTCACCGAACCAATCCTCGTCGTGGTCCGCCTCTACCGAGGCCATGGGTGATAATGCCATCAGGACCATCATCAGGGTCATCGTCAGGCTTCTTGTCTTGCTTGCACTGGTGTTGCTCATAAGGCGCTTCGGCCTACATCGAATTATTAAGTCCCACGGAGGGCTGTCTCCTACCGATTTTCAGGTATTTCCCATATCGTCACTTTGTCCCCATCGGCTTCGGTCTCGCTGACAATAGAGAAGCCGTGTTCCCCAAGGATGCTCAAATCGAAGCATTGAGCTCCATCGTGAGTAAGCTCTAGGGGGGAGACCGAGATCCTCACCCTGTCAACGAGTCCGCTGTCTAGGAATCTCGACCAAGTGTCCAGTCCCCCCTCTACGAGCAGTGACTGCACGCCCATGTCCCCTAGCATGTCTAGTATCCTTGTGATGGGTATTTCCTCCTCGGGTATAACGACCCTCTCCACATGTTGCTCGTCCCTCGAAGAGTCGTGCTCAGAGGACTGGATTAGAAGCGTCGGTGCCTCCGAATCGACCATGAGCTTGCAATCCTTAGGGATTCTGTCATTGGGGTCGACGACCACTCTCTTTGGCTGTTCTCGAGGTTCTATCTCTGGTCCCCTTACGGTCAGCGAGGGATCGTCCCTGATGACCGTGTCAACCCCTACCAGGACGGCCATGGAATCAGCCCTGATCTCCTGTGCCATTTGCAGCGATGAGTCTGAGCTGAACCTGACTGCCGGTTTGGATGGATCCCCGTCTATTCGTCCCTTCGCATCCGTCGATGCCTTCAGTGTTACGAGGGGTCTCCTCTCCCTGCACCAGTGAATGAACTCCTCCATCTGACTCTCGCACTCATCCTCTAGCACACCCGTAACGACTTCAACACCGCTTTCGTCGAGTGTTCTAGCCCCATCTCCCCTGACAGTTGGATTGGGATCCATAGCACCTATCACGACCTTGGAGACACCAGCCCACAGGAGCGCCTCAGTGCAGGGAGGCGTCCTGCCGAAGTGATTGCAGGGCTCTAGGGTAACGTATGCGGTGGTTCCTCTGGTAGCAACCCCCTTCGATTCAGCGTCAGCGATTGCCATCTGCTCAGCATGAAGGCCCCCTATGTGGTCGTGCCATCCCTCTGCAACAACCTCGTCCTCTCTTACAAGAATGCACCCAACTAGAGGGTTTGGCATCACTCTGTGACGTCCCCTCTCTGCGAGCTCGATGGCCCTCCTCATGTACCGCTCCGCCTCAGTCATCCCAGCACCCCGTCCTAGCCCACACTCATGATTTCTCGCTTCGGCAGTATTGAAGTCCGATGCTGGCGCTGGAGACATCGTGCCACGAGTAGCATGCATCGCCAACCCGAACGCGAGAGACGGAAAACTCGGGAAGAACTTCCACAAGATAGAGGAGGCGCTCGCGGCTTCTGGGTTGGATCACGACGTCTTCATGACGGAGGGCACCGGACATGCAATAGAGATAGCAAGCGGTCTCAGGGACAGCGATTACGACCTAATTGTGGCTATCGGGGGGGATGGAACGGTGCACGAGGTCGCAAATGGCATCAGAGGCTCATCCAAGAGGCTCGGGATAATCCCGATGGGCAATGGGGATGACTTCGCCAGAGCGATAGGAATCCCCCTCAAGGACGCCCAAGGCGCCATAGACATACTGAGGAACGGTACCGACTACACTGTCGGAGGGACAAGGGTCGAGGGTCTCAGAGCACCCGACTACCCCGGGATACCTTCTCCCAAGCACTTTCCAGTGACAGGCGAACCGTCGAAGGAGGGCAATCTTGTGAGATGGTCATTCCTGGAGTGCGACGGAGGTGTGACATCTTCGATCAACCGCATGAAGGACGAGGGCCACTTCTCCTGGATCAGCGGGCAGAAGAAGTACACATTCCTGGCGATCAAGGCCATTCTCTCATGGAAGAGCCAGATGGCTTGGATAAAGGTCGACGACAAACCCGGGAGGACGGTCGATCTCACTGGACTTTTCGCGATGATGCAGGCTGAGACATTCGGGGGGGGTTATCGGGTCGCACCGGGGATGCAACCCTTCGGAGACAGTGCCTCCATCGTTCTCGGCTTCGGCCTGACCAAGCTGCAGATGCTGAGAGTCATGGGTCCATTGGAGAAGGGACGGCACGTCGGCAAGTGGGGCAAGATAAGCATGGAGCCCTGCAGGAGATTCGAGATCAAGGCCCTGGACTCGGACGGGAACCCGACGGAAGAGAAGGGACACGACCCCCCTCTGTTCATCAGTCTGGACGGGGAGATATCCATGACCACCCCCGTGAGCTTCGAGTTCCACGAGGGCCAGCTGAACGTTAGGGGTGGCCAAAGCCCACCGAACCTTTAGTGGCGCAGACGGAGAGATTTGAACTCCCGAGTCACTAGGACACCGGATTTCAAATCCGGCGCAATACCAGGCTATGCGACGTCTGCAGCGAGCCTTCGTGTTGCATCACACGGATGAACCTTGAGCATCACAGGCCATAGGTCCCCGGCCTGCACCAGGCAGGCAGGCTCGAAGCCGCCTCAGGGTGGGTAAGGCCCACGAATAGGACCATTATGATGATGAAGAAGGCGGGGAAGAGAGCAGTCATCGTCAGTATCCCCGAGTCCTCGTCTCCGTACAGGTGCATGAAGATGGCAGCGATCATGATGAACTTCGGGATGGCTATGATGGTGAGTATCCACAGGGTGATCACCTTTTCCTCCGTCCCCAGGGACTCTGCCACTGGTTCCAGGTTAGCACCTACGGCTAGCACCTCGATGAGTGTCAGTATCATCAGTCCGTAGAAGTTCAACCAGTATATGTCTATACCAAATAACTCTCTTTCAGCCATTTTTTTCACCTCAGTATAGATAGAAGAACGGGAAGACTAGGACCCATACCAGGTCCACGAAGTGCCAGTAGAGGCCGAAGTACTCTATCGAGACCGCATTGTCCGGGGTGTATCCTCCCTTGGCCGCCTTCAGAGTCATGTAGGTCAGACCGATGATTCCACCCAGTACGTGAGCCCCATGCGTCCCCGTAGTCACATAGAATGTGGTCGCGCTAACCTGAATGTTAGCGAACATCTTGCCTCCTTGATGAGAACCGTCCATCATCATCCCATACAGAGCGCTTTCCTCTGGAATTGAATAGTCCTCTGGGTGCTTCTCGATGTATTCTGTATCGTACGCATGGTGCTGATAACTATCAGCATTGATCAGGTAACCCTCTGCATACAGTGACTTGATTGTAGAGTCTCCGTGATTGAACTCGTGTAGGAAATCTGGAAGGGGGAAGCCCAGGAACCACTCCACCATCTTCAGCGTGAGGAAGACTATCGCTAGGAACCAAGTTGTTCCGAGATATCGAGTCACCTTCCTCCTCCTGACATCCTCGTCGATGTCCTTCTTCTTCGCGTAGCGGAGCGCCTGCACTATCGTGAACGAGGAGATGATCAGCGCGAACGTGTTTATGGCTCCAGGGGCTATGTGGAACCAGCTCGAGGCAATAAGGTGGCCAGCGGGCTCGAAGCACGTCACGGATTCTCCCTCTCGCCACTCTCCGGAGAGGAAAACCGTCTCACAGTTTGGAATGCCTAGTCTGTACCTCATGTACGTACTGAATAGAGAGGTGAAGACCATCATCTCAGACATCAGGAACATCCACATTGCGACCTTCCTAATGTCTATGTTCTGGAACGGTGATCCTTTGGACTTCGGCTCCCATTTGTCCTTGAAATCCCTCGCATCGACCCCATAGCTCCAGTCCTGCCTCCACCAGATAAGTAGACTGAATGAGATAACACCCAGTCCCACGAAAATTAGTGGAACGTTGCCCCAGCCCTGGAACTCTCCCCACTCGTACGCGGCTCCTAGAGAGAAGAGGAAGATGGCCACACCCATGCTGAGTATGAATGGGGACCACGAGTTGTGAGGTGCTCCATGCCTCCAGTCGTGCGGGCCCCATGCGCTGGGGTGGTGGTCTTCACCGCTCAATTCGACGCCTCCCCTGTTTCTTCGTCTTCGACCATCAGCTTCTGGAACCAGCTGGAGAGCCACCCCGGATCGTTCGCAATGTGCTCGTTCGCATCCTTCAGTTTTGGGTATCCCTCAGTGCCATCATCTAGTGTGTATATTGTGTGGGCCGGTGGGGGCGAGGTGGTCATCCACTCGAACGACCATCCTCCCCATGGGTCAGGTGGTGCATCCTCACCCCTGATGGATGAAGAAATCATGTTGAACACCATGATGAAGTTGGAGAAGAAGAAGATGAATCCGGAGACCGTGATGAACATGTTCCATCCAGCCGCCTCCATTGGGAGCGATCCAAGGGCCTCCTCGGTCGTCACGAAGTACGTGTGGTGCCTTCGGGTCATCCCCCATACGCCCAGCCTGTGCATCGGCCAGAAGAGTGCGTTGTAGGAGACGAATGCAGTTAGGAAGTGCAGTACTCCGAGCTTCTCGCTGAGCATCTTCCCCGTAGCCTTCGGCCACCAGTAGTAGATTCCAGCGAAGAACCCGAAGACGGTGCCTCCAACTAGTACGTAGTGGAAGTGGGCGACTACGAAGTACGACTCGTGCAGGTGGGTGTCCATTGCTATTGATGGGAAGAACATCCCCGAAATTCCCCCCAGTGTGAAAGTTACCAGGAAGCCTAGGGCCCAGAGAGTGTGGGTCCTGTACACAAGGGACCCACCGTGCATCGTCATCAGCCAGTTGAATATCTTGATGCCCGTGGGAACGGCTACAAGCATCGTTGTTAGCATCGTTACGAACCTGAGCGTCGGGCTCATGCCGCTTGTGAACATGTGGTGGCCGTAAACGATGAACGCCACTACTCCGATCCCAGCCAGAGCGTACACCATGGATCGGTAGCCGAACACCGATCTCCTCGAGCTGGTTGCGATGACCTCGGAGATGATGCCGAACGAAGGCACTATCACGACGTAGACCTCGGGGTGGCCGAAGTACCAGAACAGGTGGCTCCACAGCAACGGGTCTCCCCCGGCCGCTATGTCGTAGAATGCAGTCCCGATCACCCTGTCTAGGTAGACTTGTATCAACCCCACTCCGAATGCGGGTATCGAGAGGAACAGCATCACGTTGGCAACTAGTACAGACCAGCTGAAGAGGGGCATCTGCATCCACCCCATCCCAGGAGCCCTCATGACAGCCATGGTGGTGAGGAAGTTGATGCCGGTCAGAGTCGAGGAAGCAACCAGCATTATCTGCCCCGCAGCCCACATGGTGGTCCCGTAGTGCGCTCCCTCGCTCACTACGTACGGGGCGTATCCCGTCCATCCTGTGTCAGCACCATGGCCAGAGAAAACCCCTGTGAAGATCAGCAGGGCTGCGAATGGCTGCAACCAGAAGGACATGGCGTTTATCCTGGGAAGCGCTAGGTCTGCCGCCCCCAGTTGCAGGGGGATCATCCAGTTTGCGAATCCGTTGATCATCGGCATTGCCGCTAGGAAGATCATCGTGGTTCCGTGGAGCGTGAAGAACTGGTTGTACTGTTCCTGAGTCAGGAAGTCGTTCCCGGGAACGGATAGCTGGATCCTGATGATCATAGCCATTATCCCCCCTACTCCGAGGAAGAAGAGCCCGGCTACGAAGTACAATGTGCCTATCTTCTTGTGATCTGTGCTGGTCAGCCAGTCTGCTAGCCATGGTGCGAAGTTATCCCAATCGAAGGCCTCTGGGTCCTTCCTGTAGAAAACGAACACTAGTGTGAATGCAAGTAGTGTCGCTGAGACAATGATGAGGACGCCTAGAACTACGAACGGATCAGCGGCCTCCAACACCTCCACAGGCCCCCCCAGCGTGATGGCGAGCTTGCTCCACATGTCCCCTGAAGTGCCGCCGCCCGCTCCGTCAGCGTTGCCGTTAACTGAGTTCACATGCAGGATGAAGTCCACGTTCGTGTCCGTAGCAGGCGCGGTCCAAGTCAGAGTCCATGAGACCTGGTCGTTCCCCGCTTCTGTGTGCCCGACCTCGTTCTCGTTGTACAACTGGGCAGTCGCGTCGTTCACCGCCAGAGAACCTTGGCTAGCCCACAGGTGGAAGCCACCTTGGTTCACGTTCCCCTCTTGACTAGGGCCACCTTGGAAGGAGACGGTGATGTCGTAAGTCTCGGAGTAGTTGTAACTCTCCGGGAGTCCATCTATCGATGCTATCACTGAATCGGATGGCACGGCACCGTGGCAGTTGCATCCAGATTGCTGTACTCCAGAGATCCCACCAGGGAGGGATTGGGCAGAAGGAAGAGCAAGCATCGCTGAAATTACTACCAGGGCGGCGATTGCACCTTTCGTTCTACTTCTCATCATGATTCCACCTTAGTTGTGAGCAATCAGCTTGGCCGCCATGACCGAGTGAGCATCCCCGCAGTACTCTGCGCAGAGGACCATTGATTCCTCGGTCATCGAATCTGGGATGGGGAGCCAAAGAGTAGTCTGCTGGCCAGGCAACGAGTCTTCCTTGGTTCCCAGATGTTGGAACCAAGGCGCGTGAGTCACGTCTATCGAAGTCATGGTCGCCAAGTAGGTCTCGCCCTTCTTCAGGCTTAGCACGGGAACGCTTCCATAGACCTCCATGGTCTCAGTACCAGTGTCACAGATGCTTGTGCCAAGCTCTAGGCAATCAAAGCTCCAGAACCACTGCTGACCGGTAATTTCGATGACATGGTAGCACTCCGAGGATATTATGCCGGAACTGTCCATGGTGTTGTTCGAGAATTGCCCTTCCTCGCACTCATATCCGTGAATACCTCCATCGGCTGAGGTCCACATGGCATCCAGCGGACCCCATGAGTAGTAGGTCAGCCATACGATCAGAATGAATGGAAGCACCGTCCAAGCTACCTCTAGGCGCATGTCGTCGTAGTGCTTTGGGAAAACCCCGACCTTTAGCTCGTCGACGTTTGGGGGCTTTTCACCATCCTTCGAAGTAAACCAGAAGGAGTGATGGTACAGCCATCCGAAAGCAAACCCTCCGACTATTAGTGACCAGAAAATGTAGTGGTCCCACAGGCCCGCGAAGATGGGAGTCATCACTGACATGGCTATCTCTGTCTCTTTCGGGTGAAAATCACCTGATAAGGGTCGCGGGTAGGTCTTCTGCTATGAACCTCAACATTTAGTCAAAAGTACTAGAAGAGAAGGCTGAGAATTCAGTCTCAGTATCTTTGTAGG
>CACAAP010000027.1:0-10190 GCA_902530535.1 uncultured Candidatus Poseidoniales archaeon | reverse complement strand
GAAAACACCTGTGGAGACTAGTATCAAAGGCCCCATTCCGAGTATAGCAGAACTTAGAATCCCTGATAGCAATACTATCATGAGAATGACCATTCCAACCACAGGAGTATGAGTGATCTCAGAGGAAAGCAGTTCTGACATGTCCTCTGTATCTGACAACTCCCTCCTGCTCCTTCGTAACTGCTCCATCTCAGCCACTTTGGGGCTATAGGAGGACAATGACCCCAAGCCGGGGGAAAGGCCACCCTCAGAGACCATGCTGATCGCCGTCTCTCTCTTAGCAATGGTCTTCAGTTCCGATCTAATCTCCCCTCTAGAAATAAGCCAAAACGAAGTAAAAATGAAAACCATCGCAGATGAAAACTGAAGGAGAGCGTTGTCGGACTCTAAAGACAGAATACTCGAGATCACTACTAGAATCAGTGCCGAGCAAGCAGGCCTAAGCATATTTTCCATATGTTCAGCTCTAGGCAAATAGACAGATAGAACCACAATTGTACATGCTACAGCCAAGAACTCAGTATCGAATAAGGTACCAGAGAAGACTCCCGAGTCCAAATCAGAGATCCATTTTGGAGAGGATAATCCCCTAGAGGGATCCCTCCCTGTCCAGAAAACAAGCATTGGAACGGCGACCATTCCAATACCTAGGCCGTATACAGCGTCTTTTCCGAAGTACAATATTGAGGAGATAGATAGACACATCAGAACAAATATCGATTCATCAAGACCATGCCTCCATTGGATTGTCAGATAAGTAATTGCGACGATCCAGATAATACCCTCCTCACTGCTATTCCTCAGTCCCAGAGCAAAACTAAGGATGTGCAAGACGGAAATTAGTGCTAGTAGAGAAACCAGAGAAAATGTATTGAACCCATCAAACTGAGCTAGGATTACAATTGTCAGCATTGGTAACCACAGGCCAATACTCCATAGATTCAGCAATCCTGAATCTCTTATTGAAGCAGAGATTTCGGTAATCCCCATGAATCCAGATGCAAGATTTACCCCGCTATCGCCCATCTTTGAGTTTACCAGAAACAGAAGTACCGATGAAAGCGACAGATAAATCGCGAGGGGCATAGGTTCCAAGTGAACCATTCCATTGTACTCATTCAAGTCATTAGCGATCATTATCGTTCGCACGGTCTCTTCGATCATTTTCTCTGTAACAATCCACGACCATGGAAGAATTACAGTAACTCCTGTCAGGGAGGAAGAATTTCTTCTAACCGCCAGAACCGCTGTTCCAATGTGTAGTAGCGATAGTATTCCCAAAAGAGCGAATCCACCATCTCCATCGGATTTGCTGTCAGTAGGGACTAGCAGGACCAGTATTGCTAATACGGCAACAGATCCAACCCATAGGACTCTGTCCGAGACGCTACTCTGATCTCTAAGGATAATGGAGACAGTTACTATAGCTCCAATCGCGGTGAAGATATGGTAAGACGATACTCCGAGAGACTCGTTAACATATCCATCGTTCAACAATACCAGGGTGAGAACTGTGGCAGTAATCAGGAGTGGTTTAGATACCCTACGTGACTGAACCCCCCTAACAACCAGGTATGAACCACCAAATGCTCCTCCGAGGAAGGTCACCATTCCGAGAGCATACCCCAGGTCCTCACGATTTGATGCTACAGCTAGAACGGCTCCAACCATGCCTAGCGAAATCGAGACCCCCCATAGTCCTGGTTTTCCAAGACCCAAAGTTTCGAATCCCTTGGAGAACCAGTTCTCATTCTTTGAGAAGACAGTTGCCATGTACGCGTTCATCGAGGTGACTATCATCAGAAGCAGGAACAATAGTAATGGATCCTCAATAGGCAAGACCTGCAGAGGTCCGGCAGAAAATTGCGGTGTTATCGCATGCATCCCAATCCATAGATTAGAAGAGGCAATTCCGAGTGAGGCTAGGTTCCCAGATCCCCTGTTTATTGCAATCCCATGTAGAATTATAGTTGCAATCAGGATCATAACTGCCACCCCTAACTCTCCGAATTCTGTCCCTGCAGTTGATCCAATTGCAAGAAGTACTAGCGTCGATTGAGCAGCTATTGCATCATGATCGTGTCTATAGGCGACCAAGATATTGACCACTACAAGTAGTAACAATACAATGCCGAGCAAAAGATCATCCTCGATTACTCCCCAGTTCCTCAACTCTATTGCTAGTCCGTAGAGGACCTTCATCGAGATAATCACCCAGGTTATTCCCAGTAGGCTAAGTCTCTCCTTGGGAACCCATAATTCCCCTAGGCCAAAACCAAAAAATGCAAGAAATAAAAGTAGAATTGTCCCAATCTGAGCCTCAAACACTCTGCCAATCTGTATGCTTATGGCACTGTAAATTACGATCATCGACACCATCAGAATCCAATTTACCCTCTGTTCGCCCTCCGTTGATAGTTGAGAGACAATATCTCTCTCTGGCGGGGAAGAAACACTGCCGTCTCTGCTTACCCTTCCTAGTGAATCTTCATCGGGCTCAGCGAATGGATCGAATAAGTCCCCTATCGCATCGTCCTGTTTCTGAGCCTTCTTCGAATCATCGACATTTTCAGATACATCCAGATTTCCTATGTCGATTCCTGATGGAAGCCTGAACTCCCTTTCTCGGATGACCTTGTCTGGTGACTCATCGTCTCCCATTGGCCCCCTAACAGAGGATGTATTGCATAATCACATCCCCTAATGGGACGATAAACGAACACTATTGAAATGAAGAATTAATTTTCCGAGCCGTAACGCTTGAAGTCTTGTTCCCTCTCGGGTTGGTTGGGGGGGGGTTGCGATTCAGAGTTCCTCTCAAAGTAGGGCTGTCGATTTGTCACAGCATGGTTTGGAACCCAGTGGAAACGTTCACTGGAATATGGGTCCTGAAGAGCTCCACCAAATGGCGGTTGAGTTGAACGAGGCCAAACTCACATCAGACTCTGTATTACTTGCAGTTACTGGAGAGAGAACAGGACGCTCTCCAAATGACAGATTCATTGTTGATGAGGCTGGAATGGCAGAGGAGGTCTGGTGGGGGGAGGTCAATAGACCAACGGCTCCGGCGGTTTTCGATAGACTATTAGTCAAGGTCCAAGAACACCTCAATTCGGTAGAGAATGTATTCGTCAAGGACGCCTTCTGCGGAGCTGACAAGGACTACAGCATGCCAGTTAGGCTAGTGACTGAGAAGGCATGGCATGCTGCATTCATGCACAATATGTTCGTTCGAGCTACGGAAGAGGAGATCGCATCTCACATTCCCGAGTTCACGATTCTCCATGTTCCAGAAATGAAGTCCAGTATGAGCGACGGAGTGAACTCCGACGTCTTCGTAATAATTGCTCTGGACAGAGGAATGGTGATAATCGGAGGGACTCACTATGCTGGCGAGATTAAGAAGGCTATTTTTACAATAATGAATCATATTTTGCCTTCTAAGGGACTTCTCCCAATGCATTGTTCTGCCAATACAGACGGGGAGAACGCAGCTCTCTTCTTCGGGCTTTCCGGTACCGGTAAAACGACACTATCTGCAGATCCCAATAGAGCACTTGTCGGAGACGATGAGCATGGCTGGTCAGACAACGGGGTTTTCAATTTCGAGGGAGGGTGCTATGCTAAGCTAATCCGTCTCTCTGAGGATGACGAACCGGCGATATATGCAACTACAAAGATGCCCGGATCAATTCTAGAGAATGTGGTATTGAATGCAGACGGATCTCCTGACTTCGACAACGGCTCTCTAACACAGAACACTAGAGGATCGTATCCAATCGAATTCATAGAAAATCGTACTCCGGATTCGATGGCCGGTAACCCGAACAATGTGGTGTTCCTAACTTGTGATGCTTTCGGTGTGCTCCCTCCGCTTTCGAGATTAACCCCCGAACAAGCCGCATATCACTTCATGTCGGGATATACTGCTAAGGTTGCTGGTACCGAGATGGGTGTTACTGAACCCCAGGCCACGTTCTCGACTTGCTTTGGGGCACCATTTATGCCGAGGCATCCGAGCATATACGCAGATTTGCTGTCCAAGAAGATCCGTGAGAATGATGCAAAGTGCTGGCTGATCAACACCGGGTGGATTGCCGGTGGGGCAGATGCAAGTAGCCGAATCAAGATTAGCTGGACTAGAAATCTTCTCAATGCAGCAATCAATGGAAATCTGGACAATGTCGTTTTCGTCAAAGACGAGCGATTCGGGTTTGAGATTCCTACTACCTGCGAGGGAGTGCCAGACCGTATCCTACAGCCCAGAGAAACATGGGATGATGAGACTAGGTACGACAACGTCGCTAACCTTCTTGCTCAGATGTTCATTGAGAACTTCCAGCAGTATGCAGATGTCTGCTCCGAGGAAGTAATAGCCGCTGGTCCAAAACCAGTCGTCTAATCGATTAGTCTCTGACTGGCCGCTCTCTGAGCATCTACTGCACAAATCGCTGCCATATGCACCACGTCTCTCGTACTGTCTCTACGCTGAAGGACGTGAGCAGGCCTGGAGAGACCCTCCAATATGGGGCCGGTCATCTCGGCCCCTGCTACTCTCTGAAGTAACTTGTAGGCAATGTTTGCGGAAGCAAGATTGGGACAAATTAGAACATTGGCCGAGCCGTTGAATGACATGAATGGGTAGTCTTGTTGTATATCAGGAACCAGGGCAGTATCTGCCTGCATGGGCCCGTCAATTACCAAATCAGGCTCGATTTCCCTTACTATCTCAATTGCCTCTTCGATCCTATCTGTCCTCATTTCCGCAGATGTCCCGAAATTCGAGAAGGAAAGCATTGCAACCTTCGGCTTCACTCCGAACCTCTTTGCAACTTTAGCAGTCTGAAGAGCTATCTCTGCTAACGTTCTAGCATCTGGATAAATATTGATAGTTGCATCTCCGATGAACATCAACTGACCATTCACAGTCATCATGTACATCCCCACTATTCTGTGAGAATTCGGATCAGGCCCGATTACCTGCAAGCAAGGCTTCACTATATCCGGGTACTGGTGGGAAATACCACCAAGATAGCCATCGGCATCGCCCATTCTGACCATCATCGGAGCGAAGAATGTGGTTGACTTCAATTGTCTAATCGCATCCTCCCTCGTCAGTCCCCTCCTGCCTCTTTGCTGATGCAGTTCGTCAGCGTAACTACCTCTCCTCCTTTCATCGTATCTGACATCAATCATTTCACAATCAAAACTCAGCCCTAGTTCTTCCTTAACTGCTTCAATCCTCTTCTTCTGTCCTAGAAGAATTGGCTCGCATATTCCTTCTGAAATGCACTGAGATGCCGCCTTTACGATAGTGGGGTCCTCTCCCTCGCAGAAAACAATCCTCTTCTTATCCCTCTTGGCTTGGTTAATGACTCTCCTCATTATTGATCTGGTCAGTCCTAGTCGGGACTCCAACTTCTCTCGGTATGAGTCTACGTCGAACTCGTCAGCAGAAAGTCCGGAAACCCCCTCTTTTACAGCTGCTTCAGCCACTGCGCTCGCTTCCCAAATCAGTACCCTCGCATCGAAAGGCTTGGGAATCAAGTAGTCGGCCCCGAATGACATCTGCTCACCCTCATAGGCGGATGAAACGTCATCTGGCACAGGCTCCTTCGCAAGTTGAGCAAGCGCCTTGGTCGCTGCCATCTTCATTCCCTCTGTTATTTCGCTAGCTCGAACATCCAAGGCCCCTCTGAAGATGTATGGGAACCCAAGAACGTTGTTAATCTGGTTAGGATAGTCGGATCTTCCAGTTGCAACTATGGCATCATCCCTCACGCTAGATACTTGCTCGGGGGTAATCTCTGGATCAGGATTGGCCAGTGCGAAAATCAAGGGTCTTTCTTTCATACTTTTGATCATATCAGGAGATACTAATCCTCCTTTGGATAGTCCAAGGAAAACATCTGCTCCATCCAAGGCTTCACGGATTCCGCCTTCAGGTACATCCCTGGCAAACTCAGACTTATACTCGTTCAATTCACCATTCTCCATCCTCTTGGATGTTACAATCCCCTTCGAGTCGAGCATCGTCATATTCTCGGGCTTCACTCCTAGTCTTCGGTAATGCCTCGCGCATGATATGGCAGAGGCCCCGGCTCCGAGTATTACCACGCTAACTTCCCCAATCTCCTTTTCAACGACTTCGAGCCCGTTCAGTAAGGCTGCTCCAGAGATTATTGCGGTTCCGTGTTGATCATCGTGCATTACCGGAATGTCCAACTCTTCCACAAGCCTTCTTTCAATCTCGAAGCACTCAGGTGCCCCAATATCCTCGAGATTTATGCCTCCAAAGGTAGGTGCTATTGCCTTGACCGCTTCAACGAATCCATCCACATCGGTTCTATCAACCTCTATGTCGAAAACGTCGATATCTGCGAATGCCTTGAACAGAAGCCCCTTACCCTCCATTACTGGCTTGCTAGCTAGGGGGCCAATATCTCCCAGTCCTAGAACTGCAGTGCCATTGCTGATAACGGCCACTAGATTCCCCTTTGACGTGTACTTGTATACCTCTGAAGGGTTATCTCTAATCTCTTCGCAGGGATATGCCACACCCGGAGAGTAAGCAAGAGAGAGCTCCCTCTGTGTACCGTGTGGCTTTGTCGGGACCACTGTGACTTTCCCTCTTGGCTCGGAAGCGTGGTATTCCAATGCGTCTTCGCGCAACTGGTCATTGCTCACAGTGTCACCTCGGATGTCCCGGAACAACCATCTCCTTTGATGCTATCCTATTCATTATCGTATGATTATCGGCCAATATGGCCTTGTTTACGGTTTTTTTACATCTAGCATTTTTTCAGATGATGAGCAAGTCGCGGACGACTACCCCTACCCTTCATAAATTGCACAACGAGGGACTCGCTTCGTTCCATGTACGCTAGTGGCAAGACAACCGGTCAGAGAGCTAAGGCAATTGCCTTGGTTACTCTGATGATTTTACTCCCATGGGGTGCAAATCAGTCCCCTCCATCAGACTTGGAAATGAAGGAATCAGACTACATAGATACTAACTATATCTCCAGCAAGTCATGGGGAGTAAATGGTAGCAATGACACTGGTTGGATTGTCCTAGATGCCACAGGATCAGACCCTGACAACGGGACTCCCGCACTTTCTGATTTTTTTATGGAGTTCGCACCCGGTGCTGTGATTGACAACCTGACTTTCGAAGTGGCCGTTAACGGAAGCGATGGATATTGGGTGAATCAACCTCAGATTGCAGTTATGGACACTCAGACCAGTGTTTTGGACTGGAGCGGACGCGGTGATCTAGGAAGGCAGAACGCCTTCTCAGACAACTCACCAAGCCTTGTGGACGGCATTCTCGACTCATCCCTAAAGCCAAACACAATCAGTGACGCATCCTGGCAGATTCCAACCGGAATTGAAATCACAGACTTGGTTATTCAGGCCCTCCGCCCCGTGGATCCAAAGCTATCATTCAGCCCCATAGAGGTCACAATCCATGGTAGTGCATACAACCCATTCGATGGAAGGCTCTACATTCTGGTCGACGACGATCTGCTGGTGTTGGATGACAACGCAAACAAGCGCATCATCGATATAATTCCAGATATTTTCGGGAGATCTATCGCCACGGATCCGAACAGGGACATGCTCTACATTGGTGATGAAGGAGGGAACGTAACTGCCATGGGCCTATCCGAGTCAGATTATGTTTCGGATTTCCCCGAAGAAATCAACTCATCAATGACGGATCCAATTCTTGCGTTGGCAACGGACATATTCGGAGTGTTGTGGGGAGCATCGGAGTGCTCTGTCCACTACTTGATGCCCGCCAAGGGATCTCTCTGGAAGTCTCTAGATTTCTGCTCTACCTTCCAGGAAGAAACTCCATTGGAATTGTACATTGATGGCAGGAACCTGTTCTTGGCAACAGAGGATCATGGCATCAGGGTGATAGAGTACAACGTCTCATCGGGCGATCCAACGTCAATAGTAATCGAGAGAAACGTGGTTTGGGACGATTCCAACCTACTCTCCGGGAATTCGATCTCCGACATTGCCGTTTCCGATGACATCCTTTACATAGCGACTTCTGACTCTGGCATAGACAGGTTCGACATCTCGTCTGAGTCCTGGGTTCCATCCTGGACTTCATCTAATTGGCTATCTTCTGACATTACAATCGGTCTGGCTGCCACTCCAGGATGGCTGTACATTCTGGGCGAGCAGCAGGTCCAGACGTACGATACCGATGTCTTGCTCTTCAGCAGCGAAATCTCCCTATCCGATTTGGGCCTCTCAGGATCCGGAAACAGTATCAGCCCTTGGCCTGGAGGACAATCTCGTTCCCCATCAGATTCTTTGGCAATAATCGGCGACTCCTCGGGAACGATGGGTAGAATCCTGGGCGATGTCTCAGACGGATCCTTCCCACTAGTCAGTAGCCCTTCAATCGAGGATGCACAGATCACAGCGATAATAGATGACGGAGAAGCAGGCGAGTTCTGGATTGCCTCTGGAACAACCATTGACATGATGGACAAGAGAGACAATCTGTGGAAGGAACCCGTGGACATCTCTGATAGCATCCCTTCGATCGAATCGGGAGAGGTTTCAATCACATCGATAGAACAAGATGAAGATGGTTGGGTCTGGATTGGAACCTCTGGTAGTGGTGTCCACAGGCTCAGCAATGTAGATGGGTCCCACTTCGGAAAAATCCAGGGAACCAACTCGGAATCGATCACCAGTCTGGCTTTCGACTCCAATTCTGCAACTCTAGTTATCGGACATTTAGACGCAGGCATCTCCCTCTACTCTACCGATTCGAACAACGTAATCGAGACATTCTCCGAGTCGGAGGGACTCGACTCCAACAGAATCCGGGACATCGCCACCAGATTCGGAATCGCATACATCGCTACAGAGGATGCTGGAGTGATGAGAATCGATCTTAGCACTCCCGAAATAATCGGCTCTTGGCAATCTCTAGGTGTGGACAATCTAGACTCGGCTCCCGTTGCAGTTGATGGAGAGGTGATTTACCTAGGCCTTCCAGGACTAGGGATACTCCTAATCGATAGGCTGACGAGCGATATAGTAGACCTGTGGACTCCCGACGATCCAAACGGAATTCCGGATGAAGATGTGAATACTCTGGCATTGGACTACTTTGGTGGCCTGTTGGTTGGCTCAGAGGTACAGAACACCGGTGCCAACTCAAACGGAGGATTGGCTAGGTGGGACGGTTCCAATTGGCAAATGCTTCCCACCAGCATTCCTGGCTGGAACAACGATCCCTTCGAGTTCTACGATGTTTCCAGCGATGCAAACGGAGTCTATGCTGGAACTAACAGAGGGGCCTGTATGTGGAACTGGCCCGACCCAAACAACCCCCAATCGCAGTTCACACTCGAGGACTGCTGGACCTCTGGAGGAAATGGCGGTGGAGGAGGGGGAGGGGATGGCATGCCTTCTCGCTTCGTAATTGCCGTTGATCCGATTGGTCCCGACCTACTCTATGCCGGAACAATTGAGGGAGCCGCAGTAATCAACACCTCAAATGGGACAGTAGTAGAGGTTTGGACGGCAGGAGACGATACCGAGAGGGCTAGAGTCCACAAGTACCTCGACACTCTTTACCTAGGCTTTGAGAACCTCGGGATAGCTCGCTTCAATCTCACTTCTGGAAACTGGCTATCCTCTTGGGACGGATCCCAAGGAATACTAGACGATGACGATGTCACAGTCCTGATAGCGGGAAGGGAAGAGGGTACAATGTGGGCTGGAGGGGACTTTGGCCTTACCCTAATCGACCTGGTCAACGGCACTGTTCTAGTTCAGTGGGATAGGGGGAATAACCAGGACGGACCTACTCTACCGAACTACTCACCGGCTGAGATACTAATTGTTGACAACTTGATGTACTACTCTCCACAAAGGGCAAATCCCTGGAATACTAGAGACGAGGTTTCTAGGATTAACCTAGACAACAACACCTCCCTATCCTCCATCGATGCCGGCTCTCGCCTTGGGTTCAATGGGGTAGTCCACGGAATGAATCAGATAGGGGATGAAGTCTGGATCAGCGTTGTTGAGACATCGGGTTGGGGCGGCTCTGGAGACCCCGGAACTATCCTAAGGTGGAATACGACTTCAGGAGACTGGGAGGACGACTTACAGACGATTGGAGACGTAGGCAGGGTAAACGCCCAATA
>CACAAP010000026.1:0-10622 GCA_902530535.1 uncultured Candidatus Poseidoniales archaeon | reverse complement strand
GAGGACGGACAGGCACATGCTAACGCATATGGGCCGGTTCCGACGAACTTGATGGAATGAGATGGACTTTCTATTCCTCTTCCCACTCACGTTCGCTGAATAGACGAACGTCTCCGATGCCCTGTGCCTTACCCAACTGGAAGATAAGCGCGGCCATCATTACAAGGACCACTATCTCCAACCCGAAGAAGGGTATCCACGACTCTCCTGATTCCGATAGAGCGGGATCGCTCGTATCATTGGCTGGCTCTGGGGAAACCGGCTCTTGCATCGGCTCCACGATAACCGTCCCTACCATCCCTACGCTCTCATGGGGCTCGCAAACGTACTGGTGCGTCCCGTTTGTTCCTGCTTCGAACGTGAATGTGTAGTCCACGTTCCTGGAGGTATCCCCGGAATCAAACAAACCGTCCTCTGCAACTGCGTTATGTGCGAGTAGCTCGCCACTCCAGAAAAACCGCACAGAGTCACCTTCAGTAATGGTGACCGATGAAGGAGAGAACCTCAGATTCGTGCTATCCACTGTTACCACGACCTCTTCGGATGTTGAGACTTCCGCGAGGGACCCGGGAACCATAGCTCCGAGTAGAAAAACTACAACAAATAGGATATGCCTCATCGAACCAATCAGGCCGAATTTGGTATACACCTTTTGCGGCTTTTTGCATGAAATAACGAGCATTTGCTGCAGATTATGATATGGTTTTGCAACTAGTGCACAATCAAGGTGAAGAAGAATGGACCCAAAGAGAAGTGTCAGAATGGAGCAGAACAGAAGCAGAGCCACGATTGGAGTAATCACACTCGCAATGGTATCTCTGCTTGCCGGGGCATCAGTCTCAGCGACCCTAGAAGACTACGCTGCGCCGGTGTACGCGGAGGAGGACCCCTTCGAGGGAGCAGTAGATGATGTGACCGGGGAGGACACATGGGAGGCCAAGGAAACGGAAAGCAAGCCATTTGGGAAGCAAATCAGGAAGGCGATGAAGAGTCGTATGGACGATAGGATGGAGGACAGGACCGAGCACCTCGAGAAGAGAATACAGATCGATTCCAACCTAATCGCAGCCTTCCAATTCTGTCAAGATAACGCGGATTGCACAGCAGATGCCGAATCACTTTCCGAGATGATCGACAAACTATCCTCGGCAGTGGATGGGATGCAGGCCAAACTGGATGGCTCAGACTCCGTGGTCGACAAGGAAGGCTACGAGGACGGAACCCAGGAAGAATGCGAGGAAAAGGGCGGAACTTGGACTACCGATGATCGAAAGGGTGAGTACTGTGCCTTCACTGATGAATACAAGGACTGGGACGAGAGGAAGGACTGGGACGAGGAGAAGAGAATGGAGTTCTCTGAGGAGAAGTCAATCCAGCTGAGAGCGGCCCAGCAAGCAATATCCTTCTGCATCGCCAGCCAAGACTGCTCGGCCGATCAAGAGACACTAGGGACTGTACTGGAGCACATGACGTCTAGAGCGAATCACCACAGTGACTGCTCAGATGATCAGAGATGCGACCGCGATCATGACAGGAGGAAGGGATTCCGAGGCAGAATCGGAGGCGTTTTCTGCAAGATGCTAGACAGGTGCGAGGATCGCGGCCAGCCCCTTCCAGCACCCCCTCAAGTAGAGATTACTCAGGAGTTGTGCGAATCCAGAATGGGAGTGTGGACAGAGGCGGCTGATCGCGGCGAAGGAGTATTCTACTGCGACTGGAGCGATGACCGCGAGCAGGATGACAGAGGGGACGAAGAGCAGGAGACCTCCGATAACCAAGAGGACTGCGAGGCTAACGGCGGAACGTGGTACGAGGAAAGGCAGTATTGCCATACAGAGTGACCAGCACTAACCGAACTGAACCGACGCGCCAACATTCACATTTGTGCCTAGACCAGGATGGCCATGAGCCAAGCCACCGGGGGAGAAATCGAAGGCTCCATGGATAGGGTCGCCAGAATCACACTCTCTCTAGGCGGCTTCATGCTCGTACTGCTTATTGCCGCTCCATTCACATTCGATACGGACTCATCAGGATACCTGGCCTCATACGTGATTTATTCCCTATTCCTGACCAGTATAGGCGTTATCATCGGTGTCTCCCTTATGTGGCTCAACGACCCCAGAAGAAAGCCTGAACCAGAGAGGATGATCCGCGAAACTAGTAGTCCAATGCTTTCAGAGGACCAGCAGAAGGTGGTTGACATCCTGTCCTCAAACGGCAACTCGATGTGGCAGGCAGAACTGGTTCGCGATACCGGATTCACGGATTCGAAGGCTAGCAGGCTGCTATCTCGCATGGAGGCAGAAGGTCACATTAGGAGGATTAGGGACGGAATGGGTAAGCGAGTAGAGCTAAAGGAGGTGGAATTCTGACATCAGAGGACGAAAGAGACCGATTGATGCCGTTCATCATAGGCCTAGCCGTAGTGATTCTCGCTTTTTCTCTTCGCAACCTCATATCGATGGAGAACTCACTCGAGGAGGGTAGAGGGCCCCAAGGGGAAATTCTTCTAATGACGATCCCAATGATGGTTCTCGTCGCATCTCTAATGCTCCTGATGGTGAATAAGTCTGGTACTGGCACAAAAGTACTCAGAGACAATCTCCCAATCACAGCATTGATGTTGGCGATGTTCATTATCGGCATGCTGATCGAGCCGATGATTCCACGTCCAGAAGGGACACTAGGAGACGCTCTTGGAACCACCTTCCTACTAGTCCCGATACTCCTAATCGCCCTCATGATTTTACCATCGGGCCAGAGAATTTCGAATGAAGAGGAATAGGATGGCCCAATCAAATCCTAACTTGAACGTAGTCACCTTCTACCCTGGTTTCGTAAAGCGGCAGATCCTTCTTCTTGGACATCTTTCCCACTAGCTTTCCATATGGCGGGAACAAAGGGAAGGGGGACCACTCCTCAAGACACCCATCATCAAGTCGGTGACGCGTCTGGTGGAGAGGGCAAGTTATGCATCCGTCCTTCACCTTTCCACCCAGCCCCAGAGGCCACCTCATGTGCCTGCAAAGCCCTTCGGTCGCATGGTACTTTCCACCATATTCTACAATCATCAGGGTCTTCAGTCCTAGATTCACCATCTTGGGCTTCTCTGGCTTCAGCTTAGTAAGACGAATGGCATTTTTCCACTGCATCTAACTCCTCACGTTTGACATCCCACCATCAAGATGGAAGACTTGTCCCGTGATGTTGTCAGGGGCTTCCGTGAGCAGCCAGTGAATCGTTGCTGCAACTTCCTCTGCTCTGTTAATCCTGTTTATAGGAATCATACCGACTGCCGCATCCTTGGAGGTCTCTGATGAGGTTATGGGAGAGGAAAGTCTGGTTTCAGTAAGTCCGGGAGCGACTGCATTGACCCTGATTCCTCTTTTGCTGTAGGTGGCAGCCGCTGATCTGACCATTGACTCTACGCCCCCCTTAGCAGCAGATATTGCCTCGTGATTCATCAGACCAAGACTTCCTGCTACGCTTGACGTGAAGACAACCCTTCCTCCTCCGGCTCTGAGCATCTGCTTGCACGCGACTGAAAGAGTTACGAACGCACTGGTCAGGTTCGTCGACAGAACTTCCTCGAAGGACTCCCTGTTCATGGCATGCGGAGGCCTCACAGAGAAGGAGCCGACGAGATGCGCAACCCCGTCAAGCGCCCCTCCGCCCGATGTTATGCAGGATTGGACCGCTGCCAGTACAAGGTCTTCGTCGTTTGCGTCCCCTACAAACCTCACTACCATCTCCTCCGGTAGGTCAGATACTCTGGACTCGTCTCTCACAAGAAGGGTAACCTTGTTCCCCCCTTCTACCAGTTTTTTCGTGAGGATAATTCCTATGTCACTACTTCCGCCAACTAATAGGAAAGAGCCCACATCATCACCTCAGAACTATGATTCCTGTTCCCTGATCCAGTCATTCAGTTGCTCTTCTAGCCTGTCCCATAGTGCATCCTTCATATATTGCAAAACCTAGACTGAGCATATATACAGTCGTTTAACCGACCTCGACAAAATCCACTAATTTCTAACTGACTGGAAGATCCTATTCCCTGTCTCCCAGCCACCCAGCCAGAGTGATATCAGTATCAGTAATATTTGTCCTGCCCCTCTTAGAATATGCCAGTGATTCTCATAGACTCGTCCGTTGAGAGGTATGTCATTTACCCACATGTTCAGGTTGGCCCAATACAGCACTATCAGCATCATTGTCAGACCCAGTGCCGCCTCCTTTCTGAACCAAGGCAAAGCAACCCCGATTCCTAGGACAATCTCGAAGGCACCACTCGCGTAGACCCAGAACCTTGCATTGCCAATGGCGTCTGGGACTATGGGTTCGAACCAGGACGGGTCACGGAAGTGCTGGACTCCAACCCATGCAATCCACAGACCATACGGGACTGCAACCAGGTTAACCAGCCAACTAGACATCTAATCAGTCCGAGTCTTCACGAACTAGGGCTAGGTGTATGGCCACCCCAACAGGCATAAGCATCACCCCGAAGAATACGGAGACTGCGGATATCCACCTTTCAGCTTCTCTTTTGATACATCTTTTCCACATCCATCTGGTGATGAAAATGTCACCTGCCACCATATGGGCCCATGCTGCGGAAGCCCCAGCACGGGTTCCGAGAATACCCACCAAACTATCCACAATGTTCAGCGGGTCTGTGAAGCCCTCTGAGAGCTCGATTAGGCCCTCGGGGTCGGAAGCGATCACGACCCACCAAATGGCAATTGGTCCAATGAAGAACCAGGGGCCTCTGAGAATCTCCTTCGTCCTTTCATGTTCAGGGTAAACTAGCATCGCGAGCCAGAAGGGTCCAACCCACATTGTCGATAGGAAGAATGAGAGATCATACAGGTCCATGGGTCTCCCTCAGGCGTTCCTCACTTTGAGTTTCGGCCTCCTGAGGTCTTCGAACCATGGATCTGCACCGTTCCAGTCAGGTACGATTCCCATATCAGCGCAGATCATCTTCGCAGAAATTCTACCACTTTCTAGGATAGTAGGCAATCCGCTTCCGGGATGGGTCCCCCCTCCTACGAGGTAGAGCCTTTCTAGCTCCTCAAACTTGTTCTGGGGCCTGCGCCAAAGCATCTGATCTAGACCATGAGCAAGATTGAACACAGCACCCTTGTAGATGTCTCGAGACGCCCAATCATCGGGGGTCACAATAGTCTGTGAGACAATGTGATCCTTCAGATTCGAGAAACCCAACTTCTCCATCTGCTGGAGAATCACGTCCATGTAATCGTGTTTTATCTCATCCCAATCTATGCCAGGATGACTTGTACTGGCTGGCACTAGAACATAGATTGTCGAATGCCCCTCGGGCGCCATTGATGGGTCCGTTACGCACGCGTTCTGGACGTAGACGGAGGGATCTTCCCAAGCCACCTTGTTCTCTGTGACCTCTCGCAGATTTTTCTGGTAGTCCTTAGCCGCGTAAATCTGATGATGTGGTGTGTCATACACCTTGTCTACACCCAGATAAAGCATGTAGGTCGAGCATGAATACGACTTCTTGTCTAACTTCTTGTTGGACCACCTCTTTCGTAGTTCGTCCGGTACCAAACCCTTCATTCCAGTAGCAAAGTCAACGTTCATGACGAACCTCTCAGCCGTGTAAGACCCCATCTCAGTCTTGGCGCCAACTACTGTCTTACCCTCAAACAAGAACTCGCTAACCGGCTCGTTCAGTCGGATATCCACTCCCAAATCTCTCGCAATCTCGCCCATCCTATGCGTTATGGTTCCTAGGCCTCCCTTGGTGTGGAAAACCCCATGCTCGTACTCCAGATATGCGAGGATTGTGAAAAGACTGGGAGCGTGGAATGGACTCATTCCCAGGTATTTGGTTTGGAAGGACATAGCCAGTTGCATCCTCTCGTCAGGAAATAACCTAGATAGATCAGAGGCGACGCTCCTCCATGGCCTCAGGACTCTAGCAACTCGCAAAGCACGCCTGTTCATCAGATCCATTGGACCTCTCCATGGAGCATTGAGGCAATTCTTGGACAGCGTCATCTTCGTCCGGTTATCTTCGATGTATCTTCTGAAGCCAGCCGCGTTCTTTTCTCCACAGAGATCTCTGATTTGTTCAGTCATGTCATCCAGGTCGGTGTTAGCGTTCAGGCTCCCTCCTGCTCCGAAAACTAGTCTGTAGTTGGGATCAAGAGGAATCAGACCTAGCTCTTCATGCGCATCGAGACCTAGGGCGTCAAAGATTTCCTCTGCGATTTCTGGGTAGTGGAAGAACGTCGGTCCATTATCGAACTTGTATCCATCCTTCTCGAAGACCTTCGTCCTCCCTCCAACCTCTCCTGTTTTCTCCAGAATGGTGACCTTAACTCCGGCTTTGGCCAGGAGCATAGCACAAGAAAGGCCACCTGGACCGGCTCCGACAATGATTACGTCACTGTGTTCGCTCAATATTACCACTCCATGTCCAGGCCGTCTCTGAACTCAGCCAGCGACGGGCCCATCTCTGCAATCAACTTGACCTGTGGATGGGTTCTGATTACTAAACCATCCATGTACATCAGAGATCGGATGATTGGAAAGCCCTCCTCCCCGAAGTCCGCACCTGCATCCTCTACTGCGGTCCTCACGGTCCTCATCATTAGATCAGTAAGGCTCTGTTCGCCCACGCTCTTTTCTCCGAATCCTTCGTAGATTTCTGCCATCCTGCTCTTGAACCTCCTCACTTTGTCTTCTGAAGGTCTCTGGCCGGCTATGCCCAATAGAGCTTCGAATGCAGCATCGTGATTGCTCTTTGACAACTCCTCGAAGAAATTGAAAAGTGACAGACTAACGTTCCGCGGAGCTTCACATATTGCTCCATTGTCGATGAAAACGAAGCATCCATCCTCGTCGATTATACAGTTACCAGGATGGAGATCCCCATGGAACGTCCCTATTCCGAACATGTAGGCCCCGTGTATTCTGAATAGCTCGATTAAGTAATCCCAGGGCAGGCTCTCGTCATTGATGCACTCTTCCAGCGTCTTGCCTCTAACAAATTCGGAGACCAATACATGTTCGTTAGACATCTCAGGATAGTACTTCGGGAATCTGAGCTTGGGCATCGGAAAATCCCCAGATATGCCGTCTTGTATGGACTCTAACTCCGAACCCCCCTTGATCTCGTTACGCAGGTCCAACTCTCTAGTTGTGTAGTCCTCAACGTGTCTGAGAAGTGCCAGAGGGTTTCCCACCCTCCTGAGTTTTGGTGACAGTGAAATGGCCAATTTCATCATCCTCATCATCCTTTTCACATCCCTGTGGAACCTCTCCTTGTGATCCGCCTTGACCACCTTGATTACGACCTCCTCTCCGTTGGTTAGTGTTGCTCTGTGTACCTGACCTACCGAAGCAGCGGCCAACGGCTCCTCGTCGAACCAAGCGATTGAATCGTAGAAGCCGCTAGGTGCCTTCTCTTTGAGAATCCGCTCGACGTCCTCTGAGGGGATGGTCGATGCGTTCCTGTACATCTTCTGTAGTTGTCTGCATTTCTCAATACTCAGCATATCCGGCCTGAGAGCGAAGATTTGGGACAGCTTCACCGCTAGAAGGCCTTGATTCTGTATCCAATCCAAGTCGGCAGGACCTTCCTTACGGATCTCCCTGTAGAATTTGAGGAAAGTAAGAAGTCGCACACATCTACGGTGACCTTCTCCCCTTTCAAATGCTGTATACTCTAAATCGTCAGAATCGTGAGAAGACTGGAAGCTCCAGCTTCTATTTCGCACTCCCAGATTGTATGCACATTCCATCCGAGTCCAACCAACGTCTCCTCCTTCCTCCTATCTCTCTCTACGTTCTTCTCGAACTTCTGGCTCCAATAGTTTACATTTGATTTCGGGAGACTGAGATTACACGTAGGACACCGATGCCAGAAGCAACCATGGACGAATATCGCCAACTTCCTGCCTGGGAAGGTGATATCCGGCCTGCAGATGTATCGCCCATCTTCTCCATCTATCCTCCAATGTAGACGATAACCGGGAAAACCAGAGTTTCTTAGGAATCTCCTAACCAATAGCTCGGGCTTGGTATTCGTAGATTTGTTCGCGATCATCACATTGTGAACGGCGGGTGATGATGCAGGCGGGACCTCTAGAGTCATTGCTAACTCCTTGGAGAGTAAAATCACTCATCCGCAGAGGTACCGATGCCTGTCCACTCTTGAGTTGAAGCTAGTAGAGTGACTGGAATTATCACGAACCAAATGATTGGACCAATTATATCGAGCCACTCATATCCACTAGACTCCATATCCCCGGTCAGAGACCCCACCACCGCTGGAAGTACAAGCAGGTACAGTACTGATGGCAGAAGCATGACCCTACGGCCAAGCATCTCCTCAGAAATCATTGCAAATCCGAATATGCCACCAATTAATACTACTATTGCCAGAAAGCCCATACTTTCCTCGATCTCAAGGGCGATCCAAACGTGAAGAACAGCCCATGCAATATTGGCAATTGCCACATTCTTGTGATCTAATACCTTACTTAGCACGGTCAGTCCTCAGAATTCCAACCCAACACACCTGTCAGCGCAGTCATTCCCCAGAGTATCATCGGTGGTACAAAGTCACTTGAAAACCCCCAAGTTATAGGCTCTGTTGAATATGTAATCTCAAGCTCCAAAGCCATACAAATAACGAACCAGACCCATACGGGCCCAGCTATGACAGCCGCGAGCCGAGCCTGGGCCTGACCTTCATTCAAGAATATAGCATAGAGCATGTAAACCGTAGTTACCAGAAAAATTCCAGATACCATCAACTCATTGTCGTTGTCCGGATCCATTGGTAATAAGACTCCCATGAACGTATGTCCTAATGCCAAGATAATCAGCCACCACTTTGGGTTCAATGCCTCTGTCTTCCAATCCACTTCACTCATGCTCCTTCCTCCTTTCTGAACTCATTATTCATGACTTTTGGGAAGTCAATAGGGCCATTAAATATCCTATCAACAATTACAGAGAACGACTAATCTTTCTTCCATATCTTCCCGCGGAGTAGAGAGATGGGCATTGAGCCTAGAGAGTGCCCGGTCCACCTAGCGGCATAGGAGCGAGGGGATCGTCCCTGAGAGTGGGCCCTACTGCCATGGTTCCGTAGATTCCGATCTCCCCTCCGACATTGTGTGCATGCCCGAACCAGACTCTTCCATGCTGGTCGATTGCTATGTCATTGAAGTCTCCAAAGCCGCCACACCTGTTGTAACCGCATCCCGAAGAGGTGTCCAATGGATCCCCCCACTCGTTCACCTGTACAGTGGTGAGCAATGGGACGTCGCTGAACGCGTCAGTGATCACTGTGATGTAACCGTTCCAAGTATCTCCCCCTGAGTCTCCGAGGTAAGCTAGGGCGACCTTGCCCGAGCTTCCCGCGGTGATCACTGGAAACCCTGTTCCGTTCAGGCCAATCGGAGGCGCTATCATAATCGGGGAGCTCCAAGTGTCGCCCTCGTTCAAGGAGTACGAGTAGTAGGGCATGTTGTCGAAGCCCATCCAGAACGCGTGGACGTTGTCCTCTGAGTCGGTGGCCACCTGGGCCTCCTCGAAGTTCCAAGTCTCTGCTGTTCCGCTGGTCTCAGTGGGAAGTGGGTGCTCTGTCCAAGTCAGGCCGCCATTAGTGCTCCTGTAGATGGAGTACCCCTCGCCCCCGTTGCACCCCCTGTTGCCTCTGTAGAAGTTCCCATTCTCGCTACCCGTGATGTGTCCCGTGAGTCCACCGCTCTCGCAGTCTGAGGGAGTTCCAGGCAACTCCGGACCCCAAGTCAGACCTCCATCGTTGCTTGCAGAACAAACAGGGTAGGGGTAGTTGCCGTTGACGCAGAACACCCATGTAGTTTGGTGAAAGGCTGCTGGATATGGCGAGGAAGCTATGGTTTGGTGATCCTGTACGGACCAACCCGTAGCCACAGAAGGCCCAACCCAGCTCTGGCCCTCATTATCGGACCATTCTACGGTCATTCCCAACAAGGCGTGCATATCGAACTTCATGATCCGGTCCGTCCAGGGGTCGACGTACACGTAGGGGTCGTTGCTGTTTGGAACGGGCAAAAGGGCACTGTATACGTCCTCGCAGGAGTACTCGCTCACATTGGACATGCCAATCAGACCAGAGCACCTGACTATTGCGGTCGATCCAGCCGGCCCATTCCCCCAGCTGGTCATGTACAGGTTGTCCAGAGACGTGACTCCAATGGTAGGCTCGAATGTGGTCATTCCAATTCCGTAGTATGTACCAACGGCACACACAGGAGCGTTGTCTCCGACTAGCACGGAGGTCCCGTTGAATAGGTCAGAGACCTTCGTAGCATCCGTGGCGTTGCCGTAGTGGTACCATGTGGTGTTGCTGATAGATCCCCCGGTTTCGGAGCATAGGGTGCCAAAGAGATCAATCTCCTCAACGACCTCCTTCTCCTCACCAAAACAACCACCTAGGGAGGCCATAATCAAGAGAGAAACAATACTGAGAGCGGCTGCACGCACGCTCTATCGGCCTAGCCCTCCCTACATCAGTTAAACGGATTATTGGTTTCATGACAATACTGAAGAAATCGAGAACCGACAAGGGGGTTTGTTGA
>CACAAP010000025.1:0-11780 GCA_902530535.1 uncultured Candidatus Poseidoniales archaeon | reverse complement strand
GCTCCGTGACGGAACCGGAAGGATCCAGGCTTTCCTGAAGAAGGATAACATGGATGATGATTTATTCGACTCAATCCAATCCTCGACAAGAGAGTCGACTATCCAAATAACTGGAAAGGTGGCGAAGAAGCGCCCTCCGAAGGTTCCCGAGGGAGATCCATTACCACCACCTGAGTTCGAAGTTAACGTCGAAGATGGAATGATTTTGGCAGTCTCAGAAACCCCCCTGCCTGTCGGGGTTACTGACGAGGTTAACGTTGGTCTTGACGTTAGACTAGACAACAGGCACTTGGACCTCAGAAGGGCACACGTGAACGCAATGTTCCAACTCAGGAGCAAGGTTCTACAGTACGGAAGGGAGCATTTGATTTCAGAGGGATTCCAAGAAATAAACTCTCCAAAGATTATTGCCGCAGCAGCGGAAGGAGGGACGAATCTGTTCCCAATGAAGTACTTCGACACTGATGCCTACCTCTCGCAGAGTCCTCAGTTGTACAAACAGCTCGCGGTTCTAGGAGGTCTCGAGAGGGTATTCGAGATTGGGGCTGCCTTCCGGGCCGAGAAGCACGACACCTACAGGCACCTAAACGAGTTTGTATCGTTCGATATCGAGGGCGCATGGATGGACGATGAGGATGTTATGGGGGTTCAGGAGAGGATGATCAGCCATATCTGGTGCAAGATTTCCGAGAACGACATGGGGCTAATCGATGCCGTAAACGAATATCGAGAATCCCAAGGAAAGGATCCCGTCACAGTGGAGACGCCCGCGCTACCATTTCCACGGATACCTTACTGCGAGGCAATAGACATAGTGAAGAAAGGAGGGGGTGAAATTAGCTGGGGCGACGACATAGAGAGCCATCACTGCGATATCATCGCGGAGAAGTATCCTGGCTTCCACTTCATCCCACGCTGGCCGATGTCGATGAAGCCATTCTACATCCATCACAAGGTGGGTGAAGAAGGTTCCACAGGAGGACAGCTCAGCCGGGGATTCGACCTTAACTACGGAAGGGACGAGATGACGAGCGGGGGTGCTAGAGAGCACCGCGTAGAGGTATTGGAACAGAACCTAAGAGATGTTGGTCTTGACCCTTCAGACTTCACATTCTACACGGACGGTTTCCGCTATGGGGCACCACCTCATGCTGGATGGGGATTGGGTGTAGCTAGATTGCTGATGGTGCTAACTGGTGCTGGAAACGTCAGAGAAGTGGTTCTTTTCCCCAGAGACAGGAGCCGAGTCACCCCTTAGAAGGAACAGAGAGATTTGTTTTCTCTTGGCAGCATTTATCCATGGGGGCGACCCTGACGGCGCTATGGAGGAGGTCACAGGTCAGGAAGTCATCGAAACGATGGGTAGACGAGACCTCAACCTAGATGGCTCCGTGGTAAACCTAGCAATAGTCGGAAGTAGTCGTTTCTACGACTTCGAAATCTTCGAGTCGGCATTGGAAAGGTGGATTTCTGAGAATACATACCCGGATCTTATCATAGTCGGAGGAGCGAGTGGGGTGGACTACATGGCAGAGAGATGGACTGACAATAATTTGGTCCCTATAGCTGTCTTCTCAGAAGAGTGGGATGACCCCCAGAGAAGCTTGGTCGATAGAAACCGGGCAGAGGCACCGAATTCTCTAACCAAGAAAATCCTCGACTCCGCTACCCACATCCTAGCTATGCCATCGCCTACCAGCAAATGGACTAGGGTCGTAATCGAGAGAGCATCCGAAATGGGAATCCCCACGGAAGTAGTCGAGGTCGAGTGAAATTAGTCGCCCCTATTACGAGTAGATAACGCCCAAAGCCCCATTACTGCGGCCCAGAACCATACCGCCTCCAGAATGAAGAAAGCCCACTCGTCGATAAGATAGGCGCGAATGGCAAGTAGGGCTGCGCCTCCGGCCATCATCCACAAATAGGTCGGAGATTTGCTATTCAGGAAGTCCCTGGTCTCTAGCAAAAATGCACTCAAGATTAGGGTCATCCCCAAGTATGCTACCCCCTCGCTGTGGGCGAGATCGACTATTGATTCAATCACGGGTCGGCTAGGTAATCGGGAAATTTAGTCTTAACTAGACACGTCATCCAAGAATCCCACTCAGGGGGTTATCCCTAAGCATCGATGTTCTACTGAATACGACGAAGAGGATGAACACGAAGATCAAGACTAGCCTTGCGGCATTTAGCAGGGGCCTGACGTCCATGCCCCTCCAAGATGGGGGGCTGACTTGAACGGTTCGTTTCGTCCTTGTTTGAGGATCTTCGTCTTGGCCTCCACCGATTGTCTGGTAGAGCGTCCGCTAGGAGTAGTTCGGGAAACCCGATCTAAGACTTCAGAAGTCGCTTGCGCGAACGGTCTTTCGGCCGTTTGCCTGAGCTCTTGAAACTGCATCTGACACTGCGGACTCTGCTAGAGCGTTCATTGCTCCCATTGCATCTCCACCAGTGTTGCAGCCGTGTGCCTTGAAGGCCTCCTTGACCCTGCTGGCTACGACCATACCCGAATCCGAGCTTCCACTTCCGATGTCGTGTGAGCGGATGGTCTTTCGGCCGTTAGAGCCGCATCGAGCGACTGCCGATGCAACTGCAGCTTCTACTGCTGCATTCAGAGCGCCAGCGGCGTCTCCAGCGGTGTTGCATCCGCCAGCCTTTATTGCTTCCTTCATCTTGCTGTTGTAAACCATTGACATAGCGAGCCGAGCGAACCAAGACACCATTTTGAAGGTTGGGGATGCATTTGCTTCCCTCAGATGCGCGATTTTGGCATATTTGACCGAAAATGAAGGGTATCAATGACCCCTGCGGAAGCCATAGACATGGGCAAACCAAAGTTCGCTTTCCTTCTGCTCAAAGAGCATCCATACGGGAGGGAGATGCTCATGCAGATAGTTTCTGAGGGCTTCATCCCTGAGTTGATCATAGAGGAAGACTCCGAGGTAGGTGATGAGGAAAGGGAGAAGTTCCTCCAGCGTATCGAGGGCCACCAGATAGCCCCATCCATCAAGGAGCAAGCCAATGAGGCGGGAATAGGGGTTGTCTCGGTTCCAATCCACAATTCTGCAGAGGTCATGCCACACCTGGAAGGAATGGAACTGGATCTGATAGTATTCGGCGGAACCAGGATAATCAGAGGAGAGATTCTGGACTACCCTTCGGACGGCGTGATCAACTCTCACCCTGGCCTACTCCCTGACTGCCGAGGATCTGCATCTCCTGCATGGTCGGTTTTCCATGACATCCCAATCGGATCCTCCACCCACTTCTGTGACAACGGCATTGATACGGGGGATCTGCTGATGAGAAGGGAGTTTCCGGTGAAAAGGGGCATGACTTACGAGGATCTGTGCTACCACACTCTGGTCCTTGCCGGGGCCCTGATGAAAGAAGCGCTCATTGCATATGAACAAGGAGTCTGGGACGAGATAAGGAGACCGCAGGGCGAGGCTTCCCATCCCACATTCAGGAATGCACCAGAAGAAATTCTAGAAGCGGTCAGACAAAAACTTAGGGACCAGACTTATGCGCATTACTCAGACTAGGTGATTAGATGGAGGGTGATCTTGCAGGCTCAGAATTCCCATTTGCCGATGGGATTCTTGGCGGAAATACTGCCCTGGTGTGTGGAGCATCAAAGGGCATAGGCCGGGCCTGCGCATTGATGCTCGCAAGAGGTGGCGCTAGAGTAATCGCATGCGCAAGGAGCTCTTCGGACCTAGACTCGCTAATTCAGGAGATGCATGGAGAGGGGCATGAAGCCATCGAGTTGGATCTTGAGGATATTGCCGGTGTAGAGAAAATGGTCCGTAATATTGGCCCCATCCACATCCTAGTGAACAATTCTGGCGGCCCTCCTGGGGGGCCTCTGTTGGAGAATGATTTGGAGGACTTTGAAGGCCCTTTCAGGAGACACCTCCACGCCTCCCACACTCTGACTAAGGCACTTGTTCCCGATATGGAGTCAGAAGGCACGGGCAGGATTGTGAATATCATCTCAACCTCGGTAAGAGAACCGATAGACAACATAGGCCTCTCCAACACCCTGAGAGGGGCCATGGCATCCTGGGCCAAGTCATTGTCAAGAGAGCTACCCCCCTGCATCACAATAAACAACATTCTTCCTGGCTTCACTGATACTGATAGGCTTGGCTCTCTTGCTGAGTCCATCTCTAACAGAACAGGGAAGCCGGTTAAGGCCGTCCAAGACGATTGGATGAGCGGCGTCCCCATCCAACGTCTAATTGATCCGATGGAGACAGCTGCTGCTGTGACTTGGCTGTGCCTACCCAGTAGCAGTGGGGTTAGAGGGGTTAGCCTTGCAGTAGATGGTGGCAGAATGCGCTCGATTTAGAGAGGGTTTCAATGGAATTCGACGTTTTCTTCTCCATCTCCCAGACTCCGGACACAACCGGGTATACTCCCTCGGAGAGTGAGATGTTCACTAGTTTCTTCGACCAAGTGGTCCTAGCAGACGAATTGGGATTCGGAGTTGGCTGGGTCGCCCAGGCCCATCTTTCAACTGAGATACAGAAGAGGAACAGCAAACCTGTTGTTCCCCACTATCCCGGGGAGGTCGGCCTCTGCACTGACTTCTTCCAAGTAGCAAGGGAGATGTTCGCGAGAACCGAGAGGATGGAAGTCGGTAGTGCGGTGATGTCAATCCTAGCATCAGGGGGACCCATCGCCCAGGCAGAGAGGGTAGGTTCGTTCCTAGCCCTCCATGGAATGGATCCAGATGAGGTCAGAAAGCTACACATTGGTTTCTCTGCGGGCAGATTCGAATTCATGGCAAGACCCTATGGAATTGTCCCAAGAAACACGCTCGAGGAAGCAGCGTGGCCTGCGCTAAGGGGCCAGATATTTTCGGAGGCATCGGAAATTTTCCTAAGACTCCTGAACGGAGAAATTGTTTCGAGTGACAAAGTCGAACCAACGATTCTGACGAGGAGCAATTTCAGGACAGACGATGACTGGTTGGAGGTCCAGAGAGTAGCACAAATTGAGCTGGATCTTGACTCTCCCCCTGACTCGATAAATATGGGAAATAGGTACCTGTTCGAGGACATCAAGACTATCCCGCAAGACTGGAGGAGAGATTTGCTAAATCTTGTATTGGGCAGTCACGATAGCGTTCTCCAAGAGAAGGTGAACAGATTCAGACCAGTCCAGGTGTTCAACCTAAGTATCACTCCCCCCAATATCATCGAGGAGACTCACGAACGCATGAGTTCCAGTTACCATGTTGATGGCGGGAAGTGGGAAAGAAGGATGATGCCAAGGACTGTGATGGTATTCGTGAACGATGAGGAAGGCCTGACCAAGGACGAGCAGGACACCGCTGCCCTGGATGAGGCGCGTTCGGCACTATCCACCTACTGGAGCGCCCTAGAGGGGACCATTGACCCCAGCAAGATAGAGCGGGCCACCGATAACGCGGTGATAGGTAGCGTCGATAGCGTAAGCGAGCAGATATCCGAGAGATTCCACCCAGATGACCGGATAATGTGCTGGTTCGACTTCTTCAACCACGACAGCGCTAGAGTGATGAGGAACATGGCGGCGTTCATGAACAAAGTCGCCCCCCGGGTGAACGGAGGCATCTGATGTCCGAAGAGGGGAGTGCGAATCCGTCAAGCGTCTCTCCCGGTAGACCGGGCTCATCTGTATATCCCACGAATCCGCTAGGCGAGAAGTTCGAGGGGATAGCTACCGGAAGAGACGTCGAATGGGAACCGCTAGTCGACTTCCGTCGGCTTGACGTCTCCGAGAACACCATCCACGGAGCCATATCCTGGTCACATGGGACTGAGATCGTTCACTCGTTCGGAGGGAACGTCCTGGTCTATGGAAGGTCGATGATGAAGCCCCTGATGATGAAGACCTTTGCAGACGAATTAGAGGCCGATGGCTTGACTTGGGAGCAGAAGGCTATTTCCTGCTCCTCGCACAACGGAGACACGGAGCACGTGGCTACTGCACAGTCACTTCTTACAGAGTCAGAATGGGGGCTAATGCAGTGTCCTCTAGACGTACCGCTGATACAGTTCGGCAGGCAAGTTAGAAGGCCACGGAGGTGGTTTCACACATGCTCTGGGGAGCATGCTGCCATGCTCAAGGCCCTTAGGAGGATGGGCATCAACAGAGCCGGCTACACGCTTCCGAGCTCGCCTTGGTTCCCAATGTTCCTGGACGTCCTGAGGAAGATCATGGATTCCCCGGATTGGGAGCCCCAGAGGGTCGCAAAGGACGGTTGCGGACTTCCCACGGTATCCAACACAGTAGACGAGTTGGCGATCATGTTCGCAGGAATCGTGAGGGAGAAGGACGAGGACTGGATTTGGGAGGCAATGAACAGGCACCCAGACCTAATAGGGGGATTCAACAGACTGGACTCAACTTGCCTCAAGGCGGGTAACGGGAGCCTCATCGCGAAGGAGGGAGCGGACGGACTACTCGGGCTCGCTATCGAGCACGAGGACTGGCCCGATGGCCTAGGGATAGTGATCAAGATAGCACATGGTTGGAACTCACAGGCGACATGGTACGTGGCAAGGGCCGTTCTGGGAGTCCTCGGAATAACCCTTAGGAACCCATATCCGCTTCACAGGCAGAAGGCATTCATAGTGCCCCGAGTGGTCCCAGAAATGTACCTGGACAAGTTGGAGCAGGTAGTAACCTGGGACGAGTGGGACCCAAACAGAGACAGCTTCTCAATCGACTGGAAGGACTACTCGGAGGGGATGACCCGCCAAGACCCATTTTCCAACGAGGGTGCTTTAGATGGATGAGCAGCATCTAGTGTACCTTAGCAATTACATCGGAGGCAGTTTCGTAGAGCACTCCGGACAGGACTGGATGGATGTGTTAGAGCCAGCCACCGGACGAGTATACGGAAAGGTCCCACTATCGGACTCTGGGACTATAGATTCGGCTGTCGAGGCTGCTCGTGAGGCTCAATCCGGATGGGGCTCCCTTAGCCCGGATGAAAGGGCTGATTGGCTGGACAAGATAGCAGACTACCTTGAGTCGTCGTACGAAGAGATAGCGGCACTAGAGAGCAGGGACACCGGTAAGCCGATTTCACTTGCTAGATCCCTTGATGCAAGCAGGTCTGTCACTAACTTCCGATTCTTTGCAGGCATGATCAGGGAGCAGGAGCCGGAGATCTTCGAGAATGATGACTCCACCAATTATGTCCTGTACAAGCCCGTCGGCGTAGGAGCACTGATCACACCTTGGAACCTCCCCCTGTACCTATTGTCATGGAAGGTTGCTCCCGCGATAGGCATGGGCAACACAGTGGTCTGCAAGCCAAGCGAGCTGACCCCCATGACAGCTGACCTCCTGATGAGAGCGGTGGACAGCGTCGGCCTACCGGCCGGAGTGGTCAACCTCGTCCACGGTGACGGTATCGGAGCCGGTGCCCCCCTCGTGGAGCATCCTGACGTGGACCTGGTCTCTTTCACAGGCGGCACTTCGACAGGAGAGAAGGTGGCCTCCTCCGCCGCTCCGATGTTCAAGAAGATGAGCCTCGAGCTCGGGGGGAAGAACTCCAGCATTGTCTTCGCGGACTGCGACATGGAGGGCACCGTCGCCGGAGTCGTCAGGTCTGGGTTCCTCAACCAGGGACAAGTTTGCCTGTGCGGCTCTAGGGTACTCGTCGAGGATTCGATTTACGATGAGTTCGAGGAGAAGTTCGTTGAGGCGGTAGAGGCCCTGACCATCGGAGACCCGTCAGATGAATCCACCCAACTAGGGGCCCTGATTTCGAAGGAACACCTCCAGAAGGTCAGGGGTTACGTCGACCTAGCGCTCGAAGAGGGGGGGACAGTCCTGACGGGCGGGGAGCCGTGCCTACCATCCGATCTCGGTGGCGGGAACTGGATGGCTCCGACTGTTATCTCGGGCCTTTCTCCCGACTCGAGGTGCTCCACCGAGGAGATCTTCGGACCGGTGGTTACGCTTCACAGGTTCGAGACCGATGATGAGGCACTGGAAATAGCGAACTGCACTAGCTACGGCCTCGCAGGAAGCGTCTGGACTAGCGACCTAGAGAGGGGCAGAAGGTTCTCGGAATCAATTGAGACCGGGATGGTATGGATAAACGCCTGGCTTCACAGGGACCTCCGAGTACCGTTCGGAGGGGTGAAGGACAGCGGAGTCGGGAGGGAAGGCGGGAAGTGGAGCCTGGGATTCTTCTCGGAGGCCATGAACGTGTGCGTGAAGCACGACTAGTGCAGCAAGAGTGAAAGTCCCCAATAGTCGGTCGGGCATGATGCCTCCTGCTGGAATAGTGGGCCTAGGGTCCCACGTCCCCTCCAAGGTGATGACGAACGAGGACTGGGCAGGGCTGGTAGAGACCAGCGATGAGTGGATCACCACGAAAACCGGAATCAAAGAGAGGAGGATAGCAGACCCGGACGTCTGCACGAGCGACCTGGCAGTGATTGCGAGCCAGCAGGCGATCGAGGAGGCGGGCCTGTCCCCGGATGACATCGACATGCTGATCCTAGCAACGAGCAGCCCGGACGTCCCCCTGTCTTCCACGGCAGGAATCACGCAGCACAAGCTTGGGTGCAGCAATGCAGCGGCCTTCGACATCAACGCGGTATGCGCTGGTTGGGTACATGCGCTGGACGTCGGATCAAGGTACGCTGGAACCCGGGACTACTCCAACGTCCTCGTAGTAGGATCGGAGGTTTACAGCAGGATCCTGAATTGGGAGGACAGGGGGACTTGCGTGCTTTTCGGGGACGGGGCTGGAGCGGCCGTTCTTTCAGAAGTAGGAGAGGGAAGGGGGATGCTGGGCAGCTGGATGATGTCAGACGGTAGCGGATCGGACGTGATCGAGATACCTGCCGGAGGCGTAAGGACGCCCATCCCCTCCTCCGGATTCGATGAGGGCGACCAGTACTTCCAGATGGATGGGAGGGCAGTATGGAGATTCGCTATCGAGGCCTTCCCCCAGGCTGTCAGGGGGGTACTCGAAAGGATAGGAAGGGACCTCTCGGAGGTCGACCTGATTATCCCCCACCAGGCGAACCTCAGAATCGTTGAGGCTGGCATGGAGAACCTGGGATTGCCCATGGACAAGACCTTCACCAATCTCCAGAGGTACGGGAACACCGCAGGGGCAAGCGTCCCAATAGCACTCCGCGAGGCTGTTGACGGTGGACTCGTGAACAGTGGGGACCTGATCGTGACTGCTGCCTTCGGCGGAGGGCTGGCATGGGGCGCGAACGCATTCGTATGGACGTAGAGAAGGCGAATACCGCTGGGTAGGCTTTTATCCGTCCCACTATGGGAACGGACGATGAGGCGCACCGCAGTATTACTTGTAATACTGATGCTGACTTCGGTGGCAGCATCCATGAGCAACGGATACTGGATGGCCAACGAGCCGACCCAGATGGGGTCTTCCTCAGGGGCCGGCTGCACCAACCAGACTCACTCCGGCGGCGCTTTCTACGCAGACGTCGCCAGCGGGAACGACTCCTGGGCGGGGACCTCGGATTGCCCCACGGCCTCAATCCAGGCAGCAGTAGACCTTGCAGGTCAGGGAGATACGGTAATTGTCAGGGAGGGGGCATACCCTGAGGCGATCACTCTGGACGAGCCCGGCATGAGGCTGAAGGCCGCAGATGGAGAGAGGGTGATTCTCGACGGCAGCAGGAGCGTGAAGGAGGACCTGGGCGGGTCCTGGTCTGTTCACGACTCGTCATCCTCGGAGGGGACCGTCTGGAAGGCGGACCTGTCACAGGAAGCATGGCAGCTCTTCGTCGACTACCAAGAGGAGATGCCGGCCAGATGGCCCAACGCGAACTTCTCTGACGGCACCGCTCTCAACGACGACGAGTACTGGGCACACGGCAGCGTTGACGTGAATGACTACGAGACGAACGAGACTGCGCCCTGCAACGATGGCATGGTCAAGTACCAGAGCGGCAGCAAGTACTACTGCCTCGACTACGTAAACGGGGAACTCGAGGACGACAACTCGTCCTATGCCGGACACGACGGCCTCATCGACAGCGGGGTGAACGCCACGGGTGCGATAGCGGTACTGAACATCGGCTCGTTCAGGACCTGGAGCAGGAACGTGACGTCCCACAACACGAGCAACGGCTCCTTCACATTCCAGGAGGTCCCCAGCAGCGAGTGGAAGTACAAGCACCACATGTACTTCCTCACCCAGAAGCTGGAGCTGCTGGACGTTCCCGGAGAGTGGTTCTTCGACCATGAGTCCTCATCCAACACAGTCTACTACATGCCGAGGGACGGCAGTGACCCCAACGACCTAGACATCAGGATGAAGACCCAACCGTACGCCATACTGTGCTCGGACGACGATGGGGTGGTGGTCGAGGGATTCGACTACTTCGCCACCACGTTCAGCCTCGATGACTGCGACGGCTCGGAGATCAGGAACTCCACGCTCCTCTACCCCAGCACCTCGAAGAGGTCCCTCGGTCATGCCGGGGAGGACATGGACAACAGGCACGTCTCCAGGGTCGATGACTGCATTGGCTGCCTCATAGACAGCTGCGATTTCCTCTACACCGATGGAGCTGCGTTCGAAGCCCATGGAGGAGCATCTAGCTCCCAAAACAACACCATCAACAACTCCTACTTCTACCACATCGACTGGTCGGGCTCCGACCAGAAGAGCCTGATGACGACCATCATGATGGACGGAACGAACAACCGGTTCACCAACAACACGATGCACAAGACCGGGACCTCCGCGACAATCAGGATAGGGGACGCGCCCCAGATCATGTTCAACGAGATCTACGACACCGCATACATCCAGTCGGACGGGACAGTCGTCCAGATGATGCAGGCGGAGCAGCAGGGCGCCACTGTCGCCTACAACTGGATCCACGACGTGCCGAAGTACGGGATAAGGATGGACGGCCCGTTCGGGGGCACGAACTCTGGAAGAAACGCCAGCGTCCACCACAACGTGCTATGGAACGCCAACGGGGCGATAGTGGCCAAGGGCGACTACCACAGCGTGACCAACAACACGGTGCTCCTGGGGTCCGAGGGGGACAGAAACCACATCATCGTCCTCTACGACTCGACGGGCGGCAACGAGAACTCGACGATCATGTCCAACGTGGCGGACTCGATAAGCGGGCACAGAACCAACTCGAACGAGTCGAACCCGATACCAGTTAACAATACCACGATCGGCAACAACTGGAACGGCTACGACGCCCAGAACGCCAACGAGAGCGTCGCCGGGATGCTCGTCTCACCCGGGACGAGCGACTTCAGGCCCGTGTTCGGCTCGGAGATGGACCTAATGGGAGCGGGGGCGTACTCCAGCACCCAGAACGCGACCGTCCCCGCGGACCCGTCCTCCTTCGACCCCTCTTCCTACTACTGGCTGCCGGGCATCAAGAGGAACTCCTCGAGCCCCTACGAGCAGAGCGCCTTCGACCTACCCTGCCCATCGGGCCAGTTCCGGAGCGTCGCAGGAGCCTCCTGCGAACTAGCTCCGCTTGGCCAGCACGTCCCGCTCTGGGGCTCCGACTCCACGATCGAATGTCTCACTGGGACCTGGCAGAACCAGACCGGCCAGTCGAGTTGCATTGATGCGGGCGCGGGGCACTACGTGGATGTGAACGGATCTTCCAGCCAGACTCCCTGTGTCACAGGAACATGGCAGAACCAGACGGGGCAGGACGGTTGCATGAACGCGAGCGTGGGCCACTACGTGGACACCAATGGATCCACAACGCAGACGCCCTGCGGTCTCGGTACTTGGA
>CACAAP010000024.1:0-14382 GCA_902530535.1 uncultured Candidatus Poseidoniales archaeon | reverse complement strand
GCTTCGAGAAGCAGGTTTCGAGGAACTTCTTGGGATAGCTGTGATGAGTCCATCTGAACTATCAGATCAAGCAGAACTGGGAGAGGCAGTAGCTGCCAAGATTATCGCAGGAGCAAAGAAGCTAGCGAATATTGGGGGTTTCGTTAGTGGAGTAGCACTTCTCGAGAAGAGGAAGAGAGTCCAGAAGTTGACCTCAGGAGCTTCATCTCTGGACGAACTACTAGGTGGAGGCTTCGAGACTCAGGCAATAGTAGAGGTATTCGGAGAATTCGGCAGTGGAAAGACGCAAATTGGACATCAGTTAGCGGTGAACTGCATTCTTTCTTTGGAGCAGGGGGGACTAGATGGCGAGGTGGTTTACATCGACACTGAAGACACTTTCAGACCTGAGAGAATAGCCCAGATGGCAGAAGGAGTGGACATGGATCCTCAAGATGCTCTGGATAGGATACACGTAGCCAGGGCTTACAATTCTGCTCACCAGATGTTACTTGTCGATGAGATCAAGAGGATGGCAAAGAGTATTGATGTGAAAGTGATCATTGTCGATTCTCTGACAAGTCACTTCAGAGCTGAATACGTCGGCAGAGGTATGTTAGCCCCCAGACAGCAGAAGCTAAACCGACACATGAAGGAACTCAAGCAGGTCGCAGATGTTCAGAATGCGATCGTTTTGGTGACAAACCAGGTTCAGGCGAAACCAGATGCGATGTGGGGAGATCCCACCAGAGCAGTAGGAGGGCATATCGTCGGACACGCCAGCACATTCCGCCTTTACCTCAGGAAGTCAAAGGGGGGCCGTAGAATTGCTCGCCTAATTGACAGCCCTAATCTACCCGAGGGCGAGGCAGTCTTTACCGTGACATCCGAGGGCCTGCGTGACTAGCGCGCAGGTCTCGGAGTCCGAAGACTAAGCAGCCAATTCCGATAGCTCCGATTCGACCATCCCGAGTAGGGAGAGAAAGTGTCCCTCGTCGAATCCTAGTTTCAGATCCGCCGCTTCGAAGAGCTCCGGAAGAGTCTTTGTGTTCCCGAGTGACATCGCATTCGCGTAGTCATCCAATGCCTTTTGCGGATCTCCCATTTGTGTCTTCCATAGCTGCAGTGAACCGAGTTGCGCTATCCCGTATTCAATGTAATAGAAAGGTACGCCGAAAAGATGGCCCTGCTGCTGCCAAGAAACCTCTCTGAAATCTGTATGACCAGTCCAGTTCATGTCAGATCCGAATTTGTCCCTTATTGAGAGCCAAACCTCTGCTCTTTCCTCCCTGGAATGACCCGGATTAGCGTAAATCCAATGCTGGAAAGAGTCTATCGTGGCTATCCAAGGAAGCAGGAAAACCACTCCTTCTAGATGTGTCCTCCTAGCCCTTGCAGCGTCTTCTTCTTTTTCGTAGAATTTGTCCCACCATGGTTGTGTTAGTAGTTCCATTGACATAGATGCGACCTCAGCGAACTCGATAGGATAGTCTCTCTCGTCAATCAGCTCCAGATGGCCACAGTACAGTGAGTGGAATGCATGACCTGCTTCATGGATCATTGTCTCCAAGTCACCTTGTAGACCAGCAGCATTCATGAAAATGAAAGGTACCCTGCTCTTCTCCAAGTAGTATTGGTAACCACCTGGAGCCTTGCCCTTTCTGGTGTCCAGATCAAGGGTATCCATTTCTACGAGTCTGTCGAATTTTCCACCGAGGTCTTCTGAGATTTCATTGAACATCTCTGACAGCTTCTCCACCATTTCTTCAATCGTATGGAATGGCCTTAGCGGATCTTTGCCGTGAATATCGGGTCCAGAACCTCCCTTTTCATTAACATCCCACGGTCTCAGTTCGCTGATTCCAAGACCCTCTCTCCTGTTCATGTTTATCTCATTGAGTATTGGGATACATACAGATTCTACAGAGTCATGAAATTCTAGACAGTCTTCAATCGTATAGTCGAACCTATGCATCGCTCTGAACATGTATTGCGTGTAACTTTCGAATCCTGCGTTGAGAGCGATCTTGTGTCTTATAGAAATCAACTCATCGAAGATTTCCGATAGCCTCTCGTTATCCTCCATCCTTCTCCCTGCCATCGTGGTCCAAGCAGCCTGACGCTCCGATCTATCGTTTGATTCGAGGAATTTACTCATCTGTGGAAAGGTCATCTCTTCTCCATGAAAATCAACTGTCATAGCACCGTTTATTGACTGAGCCTCTGTTACTAACTCCGTCTGCCTGACTCCAAGAGGGATGTTCTCTTTTCTGAATATCTCTATATCATTCCTCATCCCTCTAAGCATCAGGTCGTATCTTTCAGGGAGGTCATCAACGGATGGATGATTCACAATCCTTCTATTGAGTGAATCTGAGAACTCAGACAGCTTGGGCCTTACATTGCTAACAAAATCTAGGAAACTACCTTTCTTCTCCTCGCTCTCTGTGTCACACGTCATCCCAATGTACAACAGTGCTCCGGTCTCAGAAACATGTTCTGCTAGTTTGGATGAGTCTGAAATTAGATTTTCTAAGCAACCTGAACAACTTAATTTCCTATCTAAGAGGTCCCTAGTCAAGGGCTCTAGATTTTCCCAATTTGATGCATCTAAGTCATCTGGAACGAAGTCATTCCCCATCTAAGCCCTCACTTCTTTACAGACATAGGGCCCAGAGGCAAGGGGCCCTCTTCTCTAGTCCACTTTGCGCACTTCCACTCTTTCACAGATGCCTGAACCTTCTCCATTACCTCTTCCTTGTTCGGATGATCGGGGTTGTTCTTCTCTATCCAGCACGCAGTACAGTATCTCTTGCCATCGTGTATCAGGAAGTTTCCAGATGTGCACGCAATGCCACAAACTATGCATGAACCGAATCCGTAGAACTTTGGCATGTTATGGATTGCTGTCAGGACACCCGTCTATCAACATGACTGATGAGAAATCACTTACCTGAGGCTTGAAAGGGATAAATGTGTAAGAAACGCTTCTTCAATATCCGAAATCTTCGAGTCTATTCGATATTCACTCCCTATTCTCATGAGGCCCTCAATCGTAGGAATGGGCCTTTCAGGAACTAATGAACCTCTAAGATGCTCTATGAGCCTGATAGCATCTTCATTCGAATCATTGAACGTGTCCAATGGAATCGAAAACTCGCCGAAACCAACTCCTAGTTCTGAATCTGGTAGCATGACTATCCAAGCCTTTTCGTCACCCACCGAGATTCCAGATCTCTCGAATGCCTTGTTTATCTGTCGAGTACCTGAGATTAGCCTTAGAAATTCAGTGTCTGCTGTTTTGGCTACCATTTCTCCGGAAATCTCGTTTCTTCTAAGTACGTACCATGCAGTCCAAAGGTGCATCTCGCTCGCAGCAGCCTCGGATGCCAGTAGCATCCATCTGTTGCTTGGCCTGAATTCATTGATGATTGAGACGATAGAGAACACGTTGCTAACTGGTTCAGGAAACCTAACCCCCCATGCCGGGAACCAGGGAACTGGATGCTCCGAGTCCATATGCTCGGATGGGGTCCCCTTGAAGAATTTGATTAGCGCGACCTTCTCACTGACTTCCCGGCCGATTTAACCAGATTATCAACGAGCTTCGGGCTCCATCCCCTAAGGTCTGAGAGTCTTGCCTTATCCCTTTCAGTGATTTCTGAAACGTCCAAAGCGGTCGAAACTCCTAGAGTTTCAGCCATCTCTCTAGCTCTAACTCTGCCTATACCTTTGATTGAAACAAGTCCTAGGATGTCAGACTTGCATCCGTACCTAACTCTCCTATGTACCTCGTCTATTGATTCGTACAGAGTCTTGTGAGCATCACGTTCGATATTTGCTAGGTTTTGGTCCTCTGAAAGAATTCTTCGCATCGCGAATAGCAGCCATTCCATCAACTCGACTCTACTCCTGAGATCTCCGGGTTGAACTCCCCACTCCTCTTCTATACTATCCAAGGAGGCTTCCTCCATCCATGATTGAACCACTAAGGCACCCTTCATTCTTCGTTCCTGTTCAAGATCTATAGATTCTCCCAACAACTCTCTTTCATGCCCATGCAAGACCCCTAGTATTGTATCATAATCACTCTTCCTTGGCCACAGAGGCAGGAAATCAGGAGTACAAGAAGCCAGATGGAGGAGAGTAAGAGGGGACACCTGTCCAATCTTGTCTTGACCCGAGACAATTTCCATTGCCCGATTCAGACCATCATGGATTATCTTCCCTGAAATTGGATTAAGGTAGAGTCTCGAAACTCTGGAGCCTAGAGAAGTGGGCGAGTATGTCATAGCTGCTGGTTCCGGTACCAAACCCTCTGATACCTGGTAGGCACTCGCCTTCGTGAATCCAAATATTGCTGGGCCGGTTCTAGGAGATAGAACCGGTTTTCGGACCTCTTCTTTCTTGAAAAGATCCAATCCTGGAATTGAGGTAGCAGAATTTGCCCAAGATGGCATCTCGTCTTCCCATATTTCTTCGTCACTAGACTCTGAAACTCTGTCTTTAATCGCCCTCTTGACTACCTGAGACTCTCCAGTCCTGTCAATCATTGAGTTCTCGCAAAGCCAATGGAGAACGTCATCAGTTCTGGCTTCCAAGGTCTCTGCAGGCATCTGGCTAGCTAGGAAAGTCTTCGATAGGAACCGCGATATTCCATCTCTGTCATTTATTCCAGCAGTTGCAACTATTGACAGAATGTGAGCTAGTAGGGCACCATCCTGTCCGGCATGTTGCGCGCTCGGATTTGCCAGCTTAGATGTCACTTGTTCTGATTCTCCTCTTAGGTATAGCTCTACTAGATTCGACTCATCCTGAATGTTTTTAGAAACTAGAAAAGACTCTCCAAAGTCATCAAAACCAGGCCTTCCGGCCCTTCCCATCATCTGCCTCACCTCCATTACTGGCAGGGGCATACTCCTCGATGCAATTGTGCTCCATCTTCTGGTATCTCTGACAACAACCCGACTCGCTGGTAAGTTGACTCCTTGTGCTAGAGTTGGAGTAGCGACTATACACTGGAGATTTCCATCCCTGAATCCACTCTCGATTACCTTTCTCTGGGAGGAGGTCAAACCAGCATGGTGGAAACCTACTCCTCCTCTAACTGAATTCGAAAGAGCCTTCACAGTGGCCGAACCATCCTCCCCCCTCCACAATTCCTGTGACATAGAGGTCCAAGATTCAACCACTGACTCAGTGAAACCATGATCTCCATTTTCTAGTCTAGTCTTCAAGTGATTTGAGAGCTCTCTGGCCTCTTTCTGCGCAGAGGATCTCGAAGAAACGAAAACTAGCATCTGCTTCCCCATCCCAATAGTATCGTCCATCACAGAATGGAGATTCTTCTGAACACCTCCTTCGAGACGCTTAGGCTCTGGTAAAATGAAATCCGTTCCCGGGCTCTCAACTGAGTGATACTTCATGTCCAATCCTGTCAGAGTACCTGAGTAGAGGGCTATTGGTCTCCAGTTTGAGGTGACTAAATCTGCCTCCAGCCATTCGGACAGCTCCTGTGCATTTCCTACTGTGGCAGAAAGAGCCAAGATTTGTACTCTCGATGAGCTATGTCTTATTCTGGACAGTAGAATCTCCAGAGTAGGACCTCTGGAAGGATCTTGCATAAGGTGAAACTCATCTGCCACAACTATTCCAATGTCATCCAGTAGCGAGGGCTTCGATCGTAGCATCGAGTCTAGTTTTTCGCTAGTACAAACTAGCACGTCTGAATTTTCCACTAGGCTGGTTTCACTACTTCTGTCTCCGATAGCCAGACCAACTTTCAGTCCAACGCTCGAGCACACCTCCTTCAATTCCACGTATTTCTCCGATGCTAGAGCCTTTAGAGGAACGATGTAAATTCCTCTTTGTCCTCTCAAATCTCCAATAAGCCTGTTTGCCAGTGTGATATGAGCAACTAGGGATTTTCCACTTGCAGTAGGGACCGCAAGCATCAGATTTCTACCCTTGAGGGAGTTCGGAAGTGCTTCAGCTTGTGGAGGAAATAAACTATTGATTCCCCATTTCTCCTGAAGCATTTTCTTCAGCCGAACATCGAATTCGAACTCTTCTAGACTTGAGATAGATGCCTCATCCCCGTCGTCCATGGGGGAACTCTAATTCGGCCGTTCTAAAGGATGCCGAGTGAATATTAACTCCATCTATGAAAGGCCGGATGCCCCTCCTTTACTGCAACGAATAGCCCTTCTCCAGTTGCGCACACTTCTCCATCTGCAGAGAGAGACATCTTCACGTTGGCCCTGTCATCTCCAATCTCAGTTACTTCTCCTTTGACGATTAGAGTGCTTCCCAGTGGGGTCGTCCGCCTCAGTTTGATACTGTATGATGCAGTTACAGTGCATGGAGGCTCAGTATCTCCTGCCTTGTCCATTAGTGCAATCGCCGCAGTCCAGTTTCCATGGCAGTCGAGCAGTGTCCCGATAATCCCTCCATTAATTATCCCAGGGAATGCCTGATGACTCTCGTCAGGAGTAAATTCCATTTCCAGGCCATCTTCTGTTCTGAATGATCTGATTCTCAGACCATCCTCGTTAGAGGGACCGCAACCAAAGCAAATACTCGTCGGAGCATGAATCTCCTGAACGGAAAGCTCCTCTCGGTCGCCCATGACTGTCGTAAGGGGGCATTCCGAATTGAATTTTCCCAAAACGCCAATCCGCATTGTATTAATTTGCCAATCCCTCGGGCCAACAGTGCCAGAAGACGAACAGGCCGATTCGATTCCAGCCGCAGATGCAGGGGAATCCAAACTCCCTCCCCGCGCTAAGAAGCGAAGATTCGCTCCAATCAAGATAGCTAATCAGATTCCTATGAAGCGAAGAAAGGAGATAGAGAAGGCTCTGGGAGAAGTGGGGGAGAGCCCTTCCAAATGGTCTCGAAAGGAAGGAACGAAGAATCACGTATTCATGAGAAAGAGGATAAAACCAGGAACAATTAGACACATGGAGTACGAACTCCTAGATGTTGAAATCGGAGAATCTTGGCCAGTCCCCATAAGCATCATTCACGGCTCAAGGCCTGGTCCTGTAGTAACTCTTCTAGGTTCAATACATGGAGACGAACTTGTAGGGCCACTGGCTCTAACTTACCTATGCGGACCCAACTTCATGGGAGAAGACCGAGTCATAGACGCTAGTGTATTGGCTGGAACAATTCGAATCGTACCCATAGTCAACCTTCCCGGATATCGGAGGATGATTCGAGACTTCCCGGATGGGAGGGATTTGAACAGATGCTTTCCAGGAAAGTCCGACAGTAATACCACCTCAAGAGTAGCCTACAAGCTATGGAGCAATGTCATCAAAAGCAGTGATTATGTGATTGATCTCCATTCCGCAGCAAAGGGAAGGACAAACATCCCCCAGATCAGAGCAAATCTAGCCCATGCAAGCAGTAATCGAATTGCAAGATCCTTTGGAATAGAGACTATTCTAGATAGCGAGGGACCAAGAGGGTCCCTAAGGAGAGTTGCCAATCTTGAGGGAATAGCCTGCATCACTTACGAAGGAGGGGGTTCGGACGAGGCAGATCCGGAGTCAGTTCAGATTTCCATGTATGGGATAATCAATCTTCTAAGGAGTCTCAGAATGCTTCCAGGTTATCCTAGCAAACCGAGGTTCAGGATTCTTGCATCGGGATCGGTCTGGATTCGTTCCGATCAAGGCGGCCTACTCGACGTCTTGGCACCCGCTGGAAGCTTCGTCGAGGAAGGGGAGATCGTTGCGACTATTACCGATCCAGAGCTTCCAGGTGTTCAGCATGACGTCCAGTCCCCCATACGAGGACTCCTAATCAGCTCAGCAACACATCCATTCGTGAACTCAGGATCTCCAATTGGCCATCTATTGCCGGTCAAGCGAGGAGTATCTACTCTGAAGAGGAGGCTCGATGATGAGGGTTGCCTGATAATCAGTGGTTCCGATGGAGAGCCTCCATGGAGGGAGGACGATGATATCGAGGACATCGCAGTATTTGGCGAGTGGTCCGGAGGATCCCCAGATGCAGAATGGGGTCCAGCAGGTTCGACGGACGAGGAGGAAGACAACTAATGACCACTCTTTTGTTCTCTTGACTACGAGTTTTCATCGTTCGACCAAGATACATCTGGAGCAGAAGGCAAAACCATACCCTTGTTCTCGGGACTGATGGCCAGTCTCTCTGGACTGACTCCGTATGCTTCGAGAGCATCTTGTAACTCTTTAGCCCTCGAAATTCTCAGCCCAATCAGGAATCCTCCTGCAGAGAGGGCAATAAGGAAAGTGACTATCCCGATCATGCCTGTTGGGCTGGAGATAATCGAGAAAAGCCAATTCTCTGATTGAGGCTCTACCCAAATAGTCACCATGATATTCCACTCGATCTCAGTGTTGTAACCGTCCTCTGAGACGACCGCTTTTAATTTCTGAATTGACGACCCCTCATCGCAGAATTGTATCTGCATATTTTCATCTGTATCTCTGCAATGGATTGGCATCAGAATTACAGTCTTCCCATCTTGACTGGTGTTGACTTCCAGAGAATAACCACTCATAGACCAAGTGATTATGGCATCAACCGATGACTGAATCCCAGATACTGAGATTTCTAAGGATTCATTCGCTGAATCCCAGGTAACTGGTATCGAACTATAGGTCCTAGGACCATCGTATATGTTCCCGTTTTCCAGGAAAACAGTACCAGACGACTTATCGTAATTTGACAAGACTAGCCCTAGCCTGTTCACAAACTCATCCTCTTCGCCGTCGCAGTCATCATCAACGCCATTCCACTGTTCGACAGCGCCAGGGTATGTACTTCCGACTAGATCGTCACAATCGTCATACTCGTAGAATCCGTCATTATCTCGGTCATAGTCCGTGAATACCGGACTAGAAAGGCCACGAGCAATCTCAGTTCCATCGTCTACTCCGTCTTTGTCCGTGTCTGCAGAATCGAATGATGTACTGTAGTTGTGATACTCGGAATAGTCACTTAGGCCATCACCATCAGTATCTCTTTCGTAGAAGTCCTCATCCACTAAATCGTCGCAGTCGTTATCTTTTCCATCTAGCTCCTCAGGACGCTCAGGAGCCCTTTCGAAGTCATCATCGTCACAGTCTTGGAAATGGTACCAGCCATCTAGGTCAGAGTCAGGATCTGCAACAAGAGGGTCAGACATGAATTCATTCAATTCAGTCCCATCGGGGAGTCCGTCCCCGTCAGAATCCCCGTCATTAGGGTCCGTAGAGTATTGGTGATACTCTGCATAGTCAGTCAATCCGTCCATATCTGTATCAATCCAGAAGAAGTCTTCGTCTATGTCTTCGTCACAATCATTGTCTAGTCCGTCTAGGGACTCAGTCACGTCTGGTGCAAAACTCGAATCGTTGTCATCACAGTCATCGAACCAGTAAGCTCCATCACCATCAGCATCTAGATCAACTACCAACGGATTACTGCCGAACTCCAACTCCTGTTGATCTAGTATTCCATCCCCATCTGAGTCAGAATCTTCTGGGTTTGTTCCATGGATGTGGAATTCTTCCCAGTCCGACAATCCATCTCCATCCACATCTGAATCATTGAAGCCCTCGTCCTCAAGACCGTCGCAATCGTCATCCTTTCCATTGAGTGCCTCTAACATCCCAGGATTCACCTCGTGATCATCATCATCGCAGTCTTGGAAATGATAGTAATCGTCCGAGTCGTTGTCTGCGTCAAAGGTCAGGGGGTCTGAGAACCAAACAACTATCTCATCATAATCGCTAATTCCGTCAGTATCCGAATCGTATGACAGTGGATTCGTGCTATGGAACATTACCTCTTGATAATCGTCAAGCCCGTCATCATCGGTGTCATTGTCAATTGCCTTGGTCCCGTAGATTATAATTTCCTGATAGTCATCCAATCCATCGTCATCCGAGTCAGAATCGAGTGGATCCGTCATATGCACCGAAGTCTCATTCACATCACTCAGGCCATCCCCATCATCATCCGAGTCAAGGTAGTTGCAGACTCCGTCCGAGTCAGTGTCCGACGGAGTGGACGAGTTATCCAGAGGGTCGGTAGAGCAAGACATCTCGTCTATGTCTTCCCAACCATCGTTGTCATCGTCTATATCGTTGTAGTCGGGCCATCCATCGCCATCTGTGTCTGTAACATTTCCGACTCCATGGAAAACTAACTCCCATGAGTTCAGAGTCCCGGAGTTAGATCCCGTGACCGAATCTCGAACCTTCAGGGTCCAATTACCCTGAGAGGACTCGTCCCAGTGCTGGACCGTCCCGAACCTCCAATTCGAGTAGTCTGCATTGTTGTCATTATGCACCTCCGCAAGCCACGACTGGTGGCCACTAGGTGACTCCAGAACGATGTCCAACTCGCCCCGGGCAGTGTGAGTGATATCGACAATTACGTCTACCGACTCTAGGCTCAAGTCAATTGGAACCGAGAGGTTGAACTCGGTCCATGCGCTTGGCCCGTTATCGATAGCGAGATTCTCTGTAAAAGGCCCAAAAGTAGCGTTCGTCTCCTCTCCGCTGCTTGTCCAATTCTCAGCCAATGACACTGCTGCACCTGCATCCACTGCTCCGAATCCGTACTTGTGAGAGACCGTGAGGCCTCCCCCATTCACGGACCAAGAAGAATCGTTTGCGTCGTTCTTCCTAGAGCTATGGACAAGGATATTCTGGACATCACGCCATGTCAAATCGGGATTCGACTCCAGAATCAGAGCTATAACTCCCGAGACAAGGGGAGTAGCACTAGAGGTTCCTCCGAAGTCGTGGGTCACGTCACCTCCGCTGTATCCCCCTGTTCCCGTGATATCCGTGGTTGTTATCCCCTCATAGTCGGGCGTCCCACCATTGGAGTGAGCGGTAACCAGAATGTTTGCCCCAGGTTCAGAGTACCACGATTGATCCCCGTAGTGTGTAATAGCTGCCACTGCAATCGCATATCTTAGGCTTGCATACCCGTCGTAGTTAGAATTGTCATTAGCTTCGAGTCCATTCCCAGCAGCCCATGTGTATATGTTTCCGAGCCCGGACCTTCCATTGTATATCGAATCCTCAATGGCTGCAACGGTTATTGGCCCAGGTCCTTCGAGTCTGTTCCCATCATCGTAGGGGCCCCAGGAGTTTGAGTAGATATCTATGTCTCCGTTATCATAACTAAGAGCATCTGCAGCGGTAGAGTCCGTGAAACCACACGCAATCAGCCTGTGGCCAGCGATATCTGCCCCGAATGCAGCACCTGTTACTCCGATTGAATTGTTTCCGGTTCCTGCTGCTACTCCGGCTACCGCAGTTCCATGCCCGTCCCAGGAGTTCGGGTCCGGATCAGGATCATCTCCGCACCAGTCATAGGAGTGCTGAGAGAGGTAGTTGGTAGTAAGGTCAGGGTGAGAATGCTCCACACCGTCGTCAATCACACTGATCACGACTCCCGAACCATTGTACGAGTTCCAGACTGCAGTTACATTAGCATCCTCTCCCGACGTCCCGCTGGTTTGTCCAGTGTTGTTTAGATGCCATTGATCGTCGTAGAATGGGTCATTTGGCTCGAATCTCGTAGAGACTGACTTATCCAATAGGGGCGAGAAAGACTCAATATCCCCCTTCAGAAATAAATTCCTCAGTTGTTCGAGTCCTTTTGTAGAATCTTCGAAAGTCCATATGTAGGAACCCCTGAGATGCTCTACTGGCTCGCTGTCCTCAGGCTCCGCTGCCGTCCATCGATGCTCCTCAATCGGGATTCCAGTCACGACCAGCCAGGAATCTACTAAGGCCAACTCTACCTCCTCATACGAGTCGATATCAGAAACCCTCTCGAACGCAATCTGGACCGATCTTGAGTATGTCCCCAAGATATCTTCCAAAACTACAGTGGGTATTTCCTCAGGCTCTTCCCCTCCTAGGGCATGCCCAGCAGGGGAGAAGGACACCATCAACAATACCAATATGGCGACTCTCACATGCTACTTCGACAAACCAGAGAATATAGCCGTTCGTCTTTGTTGCTAGTCAATTATCCGAGTTCTCAGAGTCTCCAGAAGAGGATATTCTGTGATACATGAAGGGTGCTATGACGAGATACATCAGAACTCCATATACTCCTGAAGGTAAGCTTAGTGTAGATAGGCCCCCACTCGGAGAAGCAAGAATCAGACCTCCCACGGTAATTCCTACAGTCGCATTCTGTATTCCACTCTCAATCGAAACAGTAGTAGCCCTTGAGGGCTCAAGATTGAGTAATTTCGCACTCTGGTAACCGATAGTGAGCATAAGGGCGTTTAGTGCCACCACAGACGGGCCTAGAGTTCCGATGTTGTCCATCAGAGTATCCCATTCACTAGCTATTGCTGCTAGGACGATTATCACAAACAGAACCGCTGCGGTCAGGCTGACTCCCCTGTCGATTGATTCTGCTGTACTAGGCTTGGTAGCCCTGATGGACATTCCAATAGCCACGGGAAGAGTAGTTAGCAAGAACATGGTTATTCCAAGACCAATGATGTCTATGCTCGGCGCCGACTCTCCCATGAAATGGTCCATTGAGAAGCCAACCACCAATGGCAATGTAATCACGGACACAACCGAAACAACTGCTGTGTAGGAAATTGAAAGCGCAGTATCTCCTTTTGCCAACTTCGTCAGAATGTTTGACGTGACTCCACCAGGGCAACATGCTAGAATCATCAGACCCACAGCGAGCTCCCCGTCTAGATCGGCCAAGCTTGCTATAGCGAAACCCACAATTGGAAGCACCAGCATCTGATTCACTATCCCGATTGTAAATGCCTTCGGCTCGCTGAAAACCAAGGCGAAGTCACCTGTGGTTAGCCCCAAACCAAGTGAGAACATGATGAACGCGAGTGCGAGTGGTAGCACTACATCGATAATCACGTTGTTCTCTTCTTCTGTCTCCTCTTGTGCCTGAACTGATGACGAGACCATCACCAGTGCAATCAGTACCGAAATAGCAACTAGCCTTCCTCTCATGCTCTTCGAGGAATTTACCCCCGTATAACTGTGCTCTCTAACTAAGTGGCTTTGAATTCAGAAATTGCATCGTGAACCTCTTCGTCGGTCATCATCCTTCTCTGACTCTTTGCCACATCGAACATATGTGCTACTAGATCGTCTTCCGCTTCGTAACCATTTCTTTTCAGCCAGTGAATCACATTTGATCGTCCGCTCATATGCCCAATCCTGATTACCTGCTGTAGTCCGAAGTCACCAGCAGGGACGCCGGAGTAGACTCTATCGGCCAACCAATCATCTCCTTTGTCCATCGCCTTGATCACCGCCGAAGCATGAACGCCAGTACCTGTCTCAAATGCATCCTCTCCGAAGACCGGATAGTTATGCGGAAGAGCCACTTCCACATACTGGTGAGCCTTTCTTGTATATTCGTTCAGCGCGGTGAGGTCGTTCTTGATCACTCCCATCAGGCTCAGATTCACAAGGGTCTGGTCCAAGGGTGCGTTACCTGCTCTCTCGCCTACTCCTAGAGCCGTTCCGTGAATAACATCAGCACCTGCCTCGTATGCAGCTAGATTGTTCGCAACTCCTAGGCCCCTGTCTTGATGCCCGTGCCAGTTTACCTCTATCTCTCTTCTTTTGACTCCTGAGTCGGGAACGACCTCTTCCTGGATGAATTCTAGGAGCTTTCTAACCCCATTCGGGGTAACGTGTCCGCACGTGTCACAAACACATATTCTGTCTGCCCCCAATTCTATCGCCCTCGCGTACACCTGCTTGATTTCTTCCGGCTTGCTCCTCGTAGTATCCTCTGTTACGAACATCACTGGGATATCGTTGTCCACAGCGAAGGTGACCGCTTTCTCGGCGGTCTCCATTATTCTCCCCATAGTCCATCCTTCAGCAAACTGTCTAATCGGGCTAGTTCCTAGAAATGCACTCGCCTGGATCTGCCTCTCATGCTTTGCTTGTAGCTCCACCAGTGGTTCGATATCTGAGACAACTGTCCTCACAGCGCATCCCGGTCTGAGATTATATCCATTTTCTCCCATATGATTTAGCATGGAATCAATATGGTCTATGTGGAAGGGTCCCGCTCCGGGAAGTCCTAGATCCACCTTCTGGATACCTAGTTTCTCCATGTAGTCGATTAATTCTATTTTCTGCTCGATTGTTGGGTTTCTCGCGCTAGGACTCTGCAAACCGTCTCGAAGAGTCTCATCGTCGAACCACAGCTCATGCGGGTGATCCGACTCGTCCCGATCTATCGAGTAGTCGATATCATTCCAGTCGTAGATCAGGTCATGCTCTTCCATTGTCTCACCCGTGTTCCCCCATGGTTCGTTAGGTGTTTCAAACCATCGGGACTATGTGGCAGATTTCAACTCCGTCCTAGTCACGAAAACAGTGGCTATGATTG
>CACAAP010000023.1:0-15244 GCA_902530535.1 uncultured Candidatus Poseidoniales archaeon | reverse complement strand
GAGCCTCCGTTGGAAGTCCCGACATAAGTGCCATTAAGCGTCCAATATTGTATCCCTGCTCTCCTTCCGGATATGCACAGCCGACTATCACGTCATCTATTTCAGCTGGATCGATGTTTAGGTTATTAAGCAGCTCAACTAGCACCTGTGAGGAGAATTCATCGGGTCTTACTTCAGACAATTCCCCCTTGTGGGACCTACTGAATGGGGTTCGACGCCAATCAACAATTACTGAACTCACAATCTGCCGACATGTAGCGACCCCATAACGATTCCCAGAGCAATAAATTTTGAACGACCGAGGGGTTCTTGAATAATCCTCAACGGGCGTTAATCATGATTAGGGAATGCTCGGTACACGGATACTTCTCAGATGATGACCTATGTCCCGCATGTAACTCAGAAGGCAAGTTCATCATGAGTACCAGAGAAAGGGACGGGATGGCAAGAAAGCTAGCCCTAGTTCTCAGACATGCTCCTGAGAAGTTCGATCTGGAAATGGACATCAATGGTTGGATAGACGTCAGAGACATAGTAAGGAAATTCAAAGATGGTGGCAGGCGTCGACAGCACTGGCTGAGGCCCCATCATCTAGTTGCTATCTCAGAAACAGATCCGAAGGGAAGATACGAGGTGCGAGGTAATATGATGAGGGCTACTTATGGCCATACAGTCGAGATTGAGTTGGACCTACCATCGAGTGATATTCCGGATTCCCTATACTATCCTTGTGATCCAGGTGAAGCGGGAAATCTAATTGAAATTGGGATAAGCCCGGGAGATAGAGCCCATGTTCATCTTTCAGCGTCTATCAGGCATGCTGCTGAGGCAGGAAGGGTGCATCACGATGATCCTTCGATAATTGAGGTCGATACTGCTAGGATGGTTGCCTCTGGAGAAACGATTTGGCATGCAGGGGTTACGGTCTACCTATCCGAGAGTGTCGCAGGCGAGTATCTCTCAATAGTTGGCCAAGATGACCCAGAGCTATCTCTGTTAAGAGAGACCTGGTTTGAAGAAGAGTAGTCAGAACTCACCACAAACGGGGCAGAATTGCAAATCACTCAGTTTCTCCGCGCCACAAGAGTGGCACTCCCCCGATTTGGTAACTGGTTTTACTTCAGAGTTATTCTGAACGCGTACTGATTCCTCTCTCTCAACGAATGGAGAAGCATGAGATTTATCTAGACTGCTTAGAATCTCCCTGTATCTAACAACCTCGGAAATAGTGAGCTCAATTTGGAGGGTTCGACGTCCTCTGTCATCCTTGTCGTCGATAATAGATGCATTGGCTAATTCAGATTGTAGCCATCTCTGAAATCTTTCAAGTTCGGATGTGTCGACCACAACATTTGGATAGAGCATTAGCGTTAAACTGTATGTATTGACTTGAAAATGTTAGAATACGAGTCCCCCCACATTCAATCGTCAATGACATCTAGGGTAGTAATAAAACTGGGCGGAGGCCTGATTACTGACAAGGGTTCAATGAAGAAGTTTGATTCTGATTCAGTGAAAAGGGTCGCCGATTCGATATCCTCAGTCGTTGAGATGGGAGTACCTATTATCATAGTTCATGGTGCGGGATCTTTCGGCCATTTACTAGCAAAAGAATGGTCAATATCGGAAGGAGTGGATCAGAAGATTGCTGAAGAACAGCGAATGATTGTCGATGAAATACGATCAGATATGAGAGAGTTGAATGAATTGGTGATTGATAAGCTTGCAGATTCAGAATTAGAATCTGAGGGCCTGCCGCCCTCGGAATGGGCGATTGGTACTGGATCAGGTTTCCAAGGTGACATTACAAATTTCGAAAGAGTAGTCGAGGCGCCCATCCCTATTACCTTCGGAGATGTTGTGAATACAAATGATCGGCAGGAGTTCGGAATACTTTCTGGAGATGATTTGATGGTGAGGCTTTCCAGAGAATTGGAGGTATCACACTGTATTTTCCTTATTGGAGATGCAGAGGGGGTCTTGAGCGGACCTCCCAACCGGGAAGGCTCGAGTTTGATTAGTAGATTGGGGGCAGAAGAGGAGATCGAAGGTCCCCATTACTCGGAAATCGATGTTACTGGCGGAATCGGTCTGAAAATAGATAGAGCCAGAAAAATTGCATCAGATGTTGAGGAGGTATGGATATTAGATGGACGATGTCCTGAGAGAGTTGTAGAATTATTGAGTACTGGGGAAACTAGAGGTACGAAGATTCTGCCCTATTGAGTCTTCATATACGCGCCTCCTTCCGATTGACCAATATGTCCACGAGAGAAGTTAATCTGGATGCTCATGATTCCTCCCAGTTACAGATGATGGATGAGATGTGCCTATTGGTGGATTCAGAGGACAGAGTGATTGGTTCGGATACAAAACTAGACTGCCACAGAAATGAAGGCATTAGGCATAGAGCTTTCAGCGTGTTAATCTTCGACTCCGAAGGAAGGCTACTGGTTCAGAAGAGAGCCTCAGAGAAGATTACCTTTCCAGGTGTTTGGGCTAATAGTTGCTGCAGTCATCCACTTGATCTAGAATCAGAGAAAAACGGCCCAGAGGGAGCCATAACGGCCGCGAAAAGGAAACTATGGCAGGAGTTAGGAATCCCACAAAATGAAACCGATCTATGGACTTTCCATCACGTTGGAAGGATGGAATACTCCTGCAGATGGAACGAGGATTGGATTGAGAGGGAGATTGATCACATCATGGTGGTTCGTGCAGATGCGACTGTGGACCATAATCTCAATGAGATTTCAGAGGTTCTCTGGGCTAAAACTGATGAAGTCAAGAGGATGATGGATGGACAAGGAAGATGGCAGGATCAAGTGATTGCTCCTTGGTTCAGACTAATTTGGCAACATTATGTAATTCCGAACGATTGCGATTTTGTATCTATGACAAGTGAAATAAACGATGTTATTACTTATTGTGGGGAAGTAGACATGGATGGCAGTCCAGTAAATCCCGGTCAGACGCTGCTGGATGCACTTTCGGGACATAGGGATAAGGTGGAGGAAGAGATTATGTCTAGTCTATCGAAGATGAAGCAGAAGAACCTCCATGGTGCAATGACGCATCTATTCAAGGGAGGAGGTAAGAGGCTGCGAGCCATACTGCCTAGGCTTGTTGGAGAGGCAGTAGGAAACGCAAATGACGGACACTATACGCTCGGTGCATCGATAGAAATTATTCACAATTTTACATTGATTCACGATGACATTATCGATCAAGACCCCATTAGAAGGGGTTTAGACGCTGTTCACGTTGAGTACGATGATGCCACTGCAATCAATGCTGGAGACGCCATGCTCGCTGTCGGGTTTGAGATTCTAGCAGAGTCAGAAGATGTACCTGACGAACTGCTAGGGCACCTGATTAGATCAATTGGTAAAATGGTAAGGAAGGTCGCGGAAGGACAACAAGAAGACATTGAGTTCGAAGTCAGAGATGAGGTAACTGAAGATGAATACATAGCCATGATTGCGGGGAAGACCAGTGCTATGTTTGAGACCTGTGCCAGAACCGGGGCAATCCTTGCAGGGGCTAGCGATGAGGAAGTTTCCAATATGGCGCAATGGGGTCTTAATCTGGGATTATGCTTCCAATTAATGGATGATTTGATTGACATCACTGGAGACACCGAGACACTAGGTAAACCAGCTGGATCAGACATCGTCCAGGGGAAGAGGACGCTCATCGCGATTCATGCATTGCAAAGTGATTCGGACCTTACCGACTTCAACGAAGTATTCGGATCCGGCCAGTGTAGTGAAGAGAATTTGTCTAGAGCCGTTTCAGAATTGGAAGGTTCCGGTTCAATAGATTACGCGAAGAAGAGAGCAATGCACCACCATTCACTAGCACATGAGTGCCTGGACAAGCTCGAGGAGTCACCTGCTCTATCGGTATTGAGGGAGTTGACCGACTTCCAATTGATTAGAATAAGCTAATCAATCTGTGTATTGGGCCTCTCCTGGAATTTCTTCCTTTAGGCCCTTCCTCTGCCTAATATCACCCACTATCTTGTGGAAAAGCTCTGGCGGGACCTGGTCATATCCAGCATTCTCAGTATTCCAAACGGCTCTTCCCTGTGTTGCGGCCCTTATGTCGTTTGAGAATCCGAATGATTCGGCGACCGGCATTTTACCAATCACACATGTAACATCGTTTTCGACGGGCATATCTTCGATCACGCCTCTTCGGGTGATTAGTTGTCTGGTAATCCCCCCGGCCCACTCAGAAGGGGCATCGATGCGAATTTTCTGAATTGGTTCGAAGAGTACCGAATCGGCCCTCAGTAAGGCGCCTTTTATTGCATTCCTAACTGCCGGAATAGTCTGGGCGGGACCCCTGTGAATGGCATCCTCATGCAACTTTGCGTCTACTAGTCTAACCATGACTCCTGTCAGTGGCTCGTCGGCAATTGGTCCCTTCTTGCACACGTCGTTGAATGCCTCAATGATAAGCTCCCTAGTTTCATGCAGATTCTGAATACCCTTGGTATCGTTGACGAGGACTGTGGTGGCATTTATCGCGTATATCTTCCTCATCAAATCCTTGTCCATTCCAAGTTCCCCGAACTTATTGCCGACTTCCTTCGCATCCTTGTTCCTAACTGGTCCGTCCCCTAAATCTCCTTCTCTCAAAGCAGTGATGACGTTATCTGGAAGTTGCTCCACCTCTACGTAGAATCTATTGTGTCTGTTGGGAGACTTACCCTCGAATGCCCTGCCCTTGTTGTCCGCCCCTATTGACTCCCTGTAAACAACTATCGGATTACTCTGATTTACCTTGATGCCCTGTTCCTCCTCTAATCGATAAATAGTAATCTCAAGGTGAAGCTCCCCCATTCCAGAGAGAAGAGCCTCGCCAGTCTCATGGTTGGTATCTACTGATAGGGATGCATCCGATTTGGCCAAACTTCGTAGAGCTCCGATGAATTTGGGCAGATCCTTCATTGATTTTGGTTCAATTGCCACCGTAACAACTGGTTCTGAGTAGTGCCTGATTGCCTCGAATGGAGTCTCATCCTTTTCCCTTGTAATTGTGACTCCCGCAGCAGCGCTCCTCACCCCGGTCAGTGCAGCAATGTTTCCTGCTGATACTCCTGGAACTTGGATCCTGTCGCCGCCTACCATCATGCTAACCTGCTGAACGCGCTCGGCTTTGCCGGCTCCACTTGCCCAAACTGTCTCCCCTTGCTTTATTGTCCCAGAATACACTCTTCCGACTGCTACCTCACCTGCATGGGGATCCATCCAAATCTTAGTTATCATTAGGGATAGCGGCCCATCCGCATCGCAATTGACCATGGTCTTGCCTACTTCCGAGTCAAGATCGCCCTGCCAGATATTCGGGATCCTATATTCTTGAGCAACCAAAGGGGATGGGAGTTTTTCTACTGCCATATCGAGTAAAACTTCGTGAACTGGTGCCTTCTTGGCTAGTTCCTTCTGTTGCTCGTTGTTACAGTATTCGAAAATCTCAGGAAAGTTTACTCCCGTCTTTTGCATAAATGGGACTGTTATCCCCCAGTTGTGGTATGCAGATCCGAAAGCAACCGTTCCCTTCGCGACGTCAACTTGCCAATCTGACTTGTGCTGTTCGGGGGCGAACGTCCTAATCAGGTCGTTTACCTTGATTATCTGCTTTTGGAACCTAGCCATCATATCCTCAGGAGTTACCTGTAGTTCGTTGATTAGTCTGTCTACCTTGTTGATGAATAGGACTGGGCGAACTTTCTCCTTCAGGGCCTGCCTGACCACGGTCTCCGTTTGAGGCATTGCTCCCTCTACAGCGCAGGTAAGTATGATACATCCATCCACAGCCCTCATTGCCCTAGTAACGTCACCTCCGAAATCCACGTGACCTGGAGTGTCAATTAGGTTGATCAGATAGTCTTCGCCATCTACTCCGTGCACCATGGATGCGCTAGCAGCATTGATTGTGATGCCGCGAGCGCTTTCTTGGTCATCGAAGTCCAATACTCGTGATTTTCCTGCAAGCTCTTCGGACATCATCCCCGCCCCAGCGATCAGATTGTCGGAAAGAGTGGTCTTTCCATGATCGATGTGGGCAGCTATAGCGAGATTTCGGATTCTTTCACGGTTGTGCATAACCTCAGTAGCGCGCTTGATGTTGTCTTCCTTTCGGCCCATATCCTCACCTAGTTATTTTTCCGACCTGAAAACGGTTCATAAAGACAATTGAGTGGAATTGAAGAAAGTTAGACTTGTTTCGTGGATTGATATTATCGAGCAGATGCAGCTATCCTCTCTACCTCGTGTCTCTTCCCCACGGCAAAGGAGTTGACGTCTCCATCTGCGGCCTTTGTGAGTTCAGAGATTATCCCCTCTGTGAGTGACTTTTTGCTCTTCATAGTTGCCGATGCGGCACCTATTGCTAGGTTCCTCAGTGCAACATCGAGTCGCCTACTAGGAGAGGAGTCGACGGCCTTTGGTTGGCTTACAGCACCAATCCTTACTCTGGTGGTCTCTTCGCATGGGGCCGCCTCTGTAATCGCGTCTATGAACTTCTGAAGTGGATTTTCTCCGCTCTTTTCGTGAATTCTGTCGAAGGCTTCGTCTAGAGACTTTGCACAGTACTGCTTCTTGCCACTATTCTTTCCGGACCTCATGAGGTTGTTGATGAACCTCTCAGTTACTGAGAGATCCTGTTTCCCGAACCACGCGTTCGCATGGCGTCCTCCCGTGTGCGGCGCCCCGATCATCTTCAGATTCACGTATCTAGAGATGCCTGGATCGCTGCACACAACCTCACTCGCGTCCCACTTACCAAAAACCATAGTTCCAATTCCAGCAATTGGAGATTCTGGCTCCTCTGTAACAGCGGGTTCTTCTGAAATTTCGATATCATCTTCCATTAGAAATACCTCAGCGTACTGGCTTCTCCTTTCTTCCTCTGACCATCTCATCAAGAGATACTCCATTTACCTTGATCACTTTGTATCTAACTCCTGGAAGGTCGCCGTAGGATCTACCCTTGCTACCTCCAATTCCCTCAACCATGACTTCGTCGTGCTCGTCGATGAATGAAATTGCCCCATCCCCGGGCGCAAATGCAGTTAGGCGGTTTCCAGTTCGAATAAGACTGATTTTGACTGCCTTCCTAATTGCCGAGTTTGGTTGTTTGGCCTCGAATCCTACTTTCTCAATGACTATCCCCTTGGCTTGGGGGCTTCCTCTCAGGGGGTCGTGCTTCAGAACCCCGCCCTGTTTTCTCTTGGCCTGCCTATTCCTAAACTTCCTCTCCTTCCACCTGTATCTCTTACGATCAGACTTCATCTTAGAACCGGAGAAAAGGCCTCGTCCCAATTAATACACCACAAAATGACGACTCGGCGACCTGCAGTCCATTTATGAGACTGACGGGTAGCCAGTGATGAATATCGTCCCTCGTTGCAACAATAGGAGCCGAACATTCAAGCGGCTTCGTAGTCCGGAGTAAAACATGGGATTCAGGGATCTTGTTGATGGAATTCGAACAGTCAAAGACCCAGTTAGTGTGAATTATGACATGAAAATTGCTTCTGAGTCTTCAGGTAACGAGCCTCTACTATTTAGTGAAATTATAGAATCCCCTGGGCAAAGAGCAGTGACGAACATACTTACTCGGCATAGGCTCTGTGAGGCATTCAATGTTGAGCCGGGTGAATTAATCGATATACTTTCATGGGCCATGGAGAACCCCTCCGATACTGTTCTGGTAGACGCCGATTCAGCTCCAGTATTGGAGAACAGGATGGAGCATACTGACATCTCCGTTCTCCCCATACCCTGGCACTATAGGGAGGATGGTGGCAGGTACCAGTCTTCGTCAATTATCGTCGCCCAATACGGAGGACAAAGGAATACCTCATTTCACAGGCAACTCTTGAAAGGCCCGGATACGACTACTGTGAGGCTGGTTCCCCGTCATCTCCGAACAATGGCAGATCAGGCTTTTGAGAGCAATGAGGATGTCCCCATTGCAGTTGTAAATGGTCCTGATCCATTAGTTTTACTTGCAGCAGCAATGTCATTCAACGAGCCGATAGATGAATTAAGAGTGGCTTCTGCTTTGCATGAGCGGTTGTACGGTGCTAAATTGGGACTGGTGGAGTTGCCTAATGGGGTTCAAGTCCCAGCAGAATCCGAATATGCCATGGAGGCAAGGATTACCACGAAATTGGGTGATGAGGGGCCATATGTAGACATTACAGGGACCGTCGACGACATCAGACAGGAGCCAGTGATCGAATATGACTCAATATACCACCGGAACGAGCCGATATTCCATGCATTGATTCCTGCGGGAGTGGAACACATGACTTTGATGGGAATGCCCAGAGCTCCAACCATCAAGACAGCCGTCTCAGAAGTAGTAAACTGCACAGATGTTTACCTGACAGACGGGGGGAGCGGTTGGCTCTCTTCTGTGGTTCAAATCATTCCTGAGAATTCTGGCGATAGCATGAGAGCCATACAAGCTGCACTTGACGGCCACAAGTCAATGAAGCAAGTAATCGTAGTTGATACCGATATCGACGTAACCAATTCAACCAGAGTTGAGTGGGCCCTGATGACCAGGTGGCAGCCAGACAAGGATACGCTAATCCTGTCCGACCAAAAGGGATCTAGTTTAGATCCAAGCCGTTCTCCAGATGGTACTACTAGCAAGATAGGTTTTGACGCGACGATTGAGCCCGGTGCCGACAGAACCCCGTTCGAATCTGTACTGTGAGTAAATAAGATGGGAGAAGATAATACGCTTTCTGAGTCCCTACAGCATCCTCGTAGAAGTCTTGGTAACAGATATAGAAGCCAAGCAGAGAAGTTCCTCAGACTAGGCGACGATGTGGGCAATCTGTCTTGGGCCGAGCAGAGTGCTAAACAGAGTGTCCTATATGACTTCACGAATGAAGAAAACTGGAGGGTTTTGATTCGGATCAAGGTTCTGATGGACGACTCGGAGGGATCCAGATCCGTGTTATCGGACCTATTTTCTGTTCTGGGCAGGGACCCAGAACATATGTCTCAACTGTCTGAGATAGACATCATAGCATCGTGCGAGGATCTACTCGAGGGGGCTTTCTTATCAGACCCTCTGGATCCTGACAAATGGTGGTCTGGAATATGCGATAAACCAGAGGAGTTGCAAGGATTCTCAGGAAGACTCCGTACTCTCGATGTTTCTGATCAGAGATCGAATATTCTGTATTCTAGAAGGCTTGAGAGACTAAGAGAAGGAGGTTACGAGGATGAGTTCCTCGAGCTGTCAAGGGTTCTACTATCCCAAAGGCCGACAAATCATGAATCATGGGAACAATTGGGAATGTTGTATGAGAGAAGGGAGGAATACGATGAGGCATGGCTTTGCTATGACCAAGCCAATGTCGTTTATCCTCGATCCTCTGCTAGGGAGAGTTTCATAGAAAGGATGGAGGCGAGAGTAGGTGGATCTGCTGAAAAACCTTGGAGAGAGCCTTCGATTGACGACAGATCTCAATTCCTCAGTCGTCTTGGTCGCCTATCTAGAAAGGAAGCTGATGATGATGTAAGGCCACCTAGTGATGAGGAGAATCTGGAAGTTTCACATTTAGAAGCGCTTAGACAACAAGGAAGGGATACTGAGGCCTTCTTCCTAGCAAGAAGGATGGCTGCACAAGGAGTTGAGGGGGCAAAAGAATTGGTGACAGAGATTTTGGGTGATTTAGATGGATGACAAGGGGTTCGTCGTGGTCTTGGCCCTACCCATGGATACGGACGATTCCTGGATTATGGTGAAGAACAAGATCAGGGGTTGGGAGTTGCCTGGAGGTCATTTGAAAACAGGGGAATTGCCAGAGGAAGCAGCACTTAGGGAGTTGTATGAGGAGACGGGTATTCTAGGTACTGCAAAAGCCGTTGAGGGTGATTTGATACTTGGAGGCTATGTTGTTCTAGTAAGAGTAGAAAGAGAGGTCAGTCCAGATCCGTGGATTTCTTCTGACGATTCCATAGAGGAGGTAGGTTGGTGTCTTCAAATTCCTGAGTCCTCAGCATGGGGGACAGAGGAAATACAGTCAGTTATCGATCATGATTGGAGGGCTTCAAGCAGTCTTGAGTCCTGAATTTCGTGACTCCTATTCTCTATCTCTGACTTCCATTTAGGTTCGTGAATTGCCTGGCTTGCGTCAAGCACCAATCCAAGATCGTCCCTCTGTGTACCAGAGACATCAATTAGGGCCATTGAGAGTATGAGTTCGACACATTCCCTGATGTCATCCGGATTCGATGGAACTGTTGTCATTCCTGGACTATCTCGCGGTTTTGCATCAACTATTCTCTCATCCATCATTGGGGAGTCTTCCTCAATCTCATCCAATGCTATGTCCAGCCATTCGATAGCGCAGACTACAGATTCGGTAGGCATTTCGACAGAGGATAAGCGCCTCATTGCTATCCATAGGTGCCTCATTGCTGGCTCTAGGTCCCCTATTGAAGCGAGGATCCTCCCGGATTCCAATCTTGATAAACCGATTATGTCTGAAGGGTGCCCCCTGTCTGAGGAGATATCAGAAAGGGTGACCAAGGACATCATTTGCTCACCTTGGTTTCGATGCCATGCTGCTAGATTCAGTAACGATACTCCGTGAAGAGGGGAGCCCGGTGCTACTGATGCTAAGCGATCTACACACCATCTCAGTTCTTGACCTAAGTCAGTATTTTCCATCTCCCCGAGTAGTGCCCTCTCCATCCTAATCCAAGCTTCTGTCTCGAAATCACGTTGATCCAATAGTCTTGATTGGGCTAGGATATTCTCACTCAGCTTCAGGGCCTCTTCTTTTTTTCCCTCTGAAAGAAGGGACTTGAAAAGAAGGGAGTCGACAGAGGATCCTTTTCCACTGGATTGAGCTCTTGTCAAGAGTTTCACCCCATCTCGAATTGTTCGGCCATTTCCTCGTACTTTTCTCTGATGCTTTCTTCCCTCTCCGCTAATCTGGCTAAGTGTTCTGTTAGTGCCTTTTCTGCGGACTTTAGTTCTTCGAGCAGTGAATCTCGATCATCCACTTCGAGAAGAATGTTTCCGAGAGAGCGGTATACAGGCTTAGCTGGATCTTGTGCCGAAAGTGATTCTATTGTGATGCCATATTCGGAACACTGTGAAGAGATGGACTGTATCTGTCCTCTTAGGGCTTGTAGCTCCCTGGCTAGGGCCTGAATATCCTCTGTGGAAGGTCTGGTACTAATTCCTCTCACCTCTCGTAGCCTCCAGGGACGTATCAGAGGCTATTAGGGCTCTCATTATTGAGTTCCACCTTGCTCTGGTATCATTGAACGAATCAGAATGAAGAGATACTGAAATTTCTCCATCTTTGCTAACAAATTGGGCCTCTGTAACTAGTGAAGAAGATAGGGAGCGTGTGTCACTGTGCTCCAAAGTCAGTTTGAGTGAAACCGAGTCATTCCTCTTCTCTTCCTTCATCTGACTCTCTCTCGGATATTTTTCTTTCGAATTCCAAAGCTGCCTGTTGTGCTATAACGGTCATATCTGTTGCAGTAGCGCCTTCTAGGGATCGCCTAACTATCCTCTTGTTGGCATCGCTAGCTCTAGTATATGGCTCCCAGACCCCGCCAGAGAATGTGTAACCGCACTTCCTGCACTCCCAAATTCCTGCGGACTTCCTACGTACCTTGCGATAATGGCAGCTCGGACAAGTGTACAGTCTAGATTTCTTCGAGATTGCTGAACCAGCCCTTCTCCTGACGCTGACTCCGTACCTAGCTCCAAATCGAGCAGTGGCGCCAGCCTTCTGAGTCCTCTTTGCCATAATATAACCTACAATTCATCAACTATTTTTCTTAGTTTCTCTGTTCTTTCTATGGCATTATCCATGATTTCAGTGAACTCATCCGCTGAGAAAATTCCCTTTAGACCCTTCTGTAGGGAGTGGACGTTGTTATCGTCTCCAAGAGTGATGTGGATCCGCTCGTCACCTCCAAGCTCTTCTCTGGCAGTAGCATCGAATACGAATCTACCTCCGACTCTGTGATAGGAGCACATTATCGGAGTCTTGGAAACTGACAATTGATAGTCCTCTCCGACCTCGAATCGCTCCGCAGGCACAGTAGCGTTCCTAAGTGCGGTAATTCCTGCCAATGCAAACGCGTCGAACAGGTTGCCATCGTCAGAGATGGCAAATAGGTCTAGAATGACCTGCCACGCCTTTTCTCCTGGAATGATGCACAGTGAGTCTACATCTATGCACCCGGACTCTCTAATTCCCCTGTCAACGACCCTTCCGAGTTCTATAGACTCTGGACTAGGTGGGCCAGATTCCCAGTTCCTTCCTGCTACTGGTCTGACCTCTGCTGAGCACATCAGTCCACCTTGGTTGGGGCGATCTGGATAAGGCGTCATAATTTGGAACTTGACTCCGGCTAATACGATGGTGTTCCCCATTCTTACTCGTGCTGAGCCCTCCGCTCTGGGGAGTATTGAGTGTTGAACATCGAGTTCCCTCCCTTCCCATCTTCCCCTACCATCTATCCTGGCATCTCTTTCTGCGAGATCGGAAAGGTGTGATCTGAGGAGTTTTGGCACTATTGGAATTGTCATTGTGAATCCCCCCCATTCAGTGCTTCTATCATAAATTTGTGAATCTCCTGTGCAGCATCCATATTATACTTCCAAGCTTGCTTAAATTCATCTTGTGAAAGATCCCCGTCCATCTGTAAGAATACTAGTTCACCTGAATTAGGCATTATTCCCATAGGAAGGTCAGCCTCGCCATAGTTGTCCTCTTCCTTATTGAGGTCGCAAACGACTACGTCGTTGATCTTGCCGCTAGCTACGCTGACCACTAAGTCCGTCATGGGTATTCCAGCATCTGCCAGTGCTACGGAGGCAGCTGTAAGGCCCACACATCTTGTTCCTGCCTCGGCAGATACAATCTCAATGCTTATCCTTATCTTCGAGCGTGGGTATAGTTCGAGAAGAACAACGCTCTCAAGTGCATCCTGAGTAACCTTACTGACCTCTCTGCTTCTACGATTGAAGCCGGGCCTCATTCTATCAGTTGTCGAAAACGGAGCCATGTTGTATGCTACGTCCAAAACAGCACGATCTTGGCGCTGAATTTTCCTGGGATGGGCCTCCATCGGCCCATAGACTGCGACAATTGCCTCATTAGTGCCCCAAGTCATCCTGCATGATCCATCCGCGACAGGTACGACCCCCGTTTCAATTGTGATTGGTCGAATATCTCCTGGGCCCCTTCCATCGGCACGAACTCCGTTTTCATCGATCATCTGAACGTCTCCATACCCCCCCATCAGTTTCTACCTCCTCTACTGTCTCTGGAAATTTCGGATAATCTATTGCGGACATCTAGTATTCCATCGAGTTCGCCGTCTATCCACATCCTTCCGTTGTCGGCCACAACAATGCGGCACTCCGTCTCCGCTTTCATCCTTCTGAGGGTCTCGCCCCCCTTTCCAATTATCCTTCCAAGCAAATGTGGATCGATTTCTTCAACCACTCCGGAGCGAATCTTCCGTAGCCCCATTCCCTTCATGGTGACAACGCTTGAGTGCGTTTCCTCTACTTCCTGGACCCGGCACAGTATAGCATCGCCGATATCCATTACTGATCTAGTCCCTCCGAAATCCACCTTTCCAGGTCCTAGGCTCATAGGGAGAATTGCATTAAACGGGGCGCCTAATTCTATGAACCATAGATTATTTGTGCATCCTTCTATGAAACCAATTACCAGATCTCCCGGTCTGGGGATGTATCTGGTGTGTACGGGCTCGATTGATATTGATCGGCCCTTTTCCCTTAGCTTTCCTTGCTTTAATGCCTTGAGTCTGCCTGACATTACCAATACGCCATGCCCGGCCTCAAAGCCCTCTGAGTCGCCCAGATCATCACCGGGCACTACGAGGTTGTTACCTCGCTTATTTCCTTGCGGCCCTGCCGCACCATTCTTTTTCGTCATATTATCGAGCCGCGCGACCGGCCCACCGTTCATAACCGTTGATGCTGCGAATATTTGCTCAATCAGTCTAATTCTCTGACTTCTACGTCGGGCGATCTGGAAGCGACTTTGTCTATAATGTCATTTTTCATGCCACCCGGAACAGAGACAACGCATGCCCAATTTCCATTACTCATCCATTCTTCCTTCTGGATTGAGTCTCTGAGCATCTGACTTACTGCTCCGTAGTCCTTGCCTTGGACCATGAAGGCCAATGTGACCGTGATAAATTGAAGTGGGATAACCGGCCTTAGCAATTTAACAGCACCTCCCACCTGACTTTCTATTGACTTGAATGGGTCAACCGAGAATCTAATCTCATCCAGGGCGTTCTCTATCCTTGTCCTGGGATGGGGGAGTTTCGTCTTAGGGTCTGTCGCAGTGGAAGCTATCTCATTTACTATCTGACGTTTCTTTTCGTCTACCAGATTCCTTCTCTGGGATGTAGTTAGCTGGATGCTGCCCCTTTCTAGAATAGTACTAGCACAAATGGAAATATCGGTTGTACCAAACGTTCTCTGGAGGGCCTCGCTGGTAGGTCTTTCTCCTGCCCTGGCATCAGACCAGACTTCTTCAATAGCGAGTAATTCTGAGATTTCGACTGACTCGTTATCCGATTTCCAATCTTCTACTAATTGGGGATCTACAAGAATCTCGTACCTACTTCCTCCCTTCTCGAGACGGGCTAGCACGGCGTCATCAAGACTTACCATGGAGTACGATAAGGCCTTTGACTTATGATGGTGGGGTATCAAGACAGTTTGCCAAGATGCTTGAGGGTAGTCTCCCTATCCAATTTCTCATAGCCGCTCTTGTCGACGCAACCGATCTCTACAGTGTCTGGGTTCAAATCCTCCTCTAGAGAGTCTCTTAGTGCCTCTAGGCCCATCTTGATGGCTGCATTCAGGGTCATTCCCTTCTTCCACTTATCCTCGAAGTAGTCTATTGCTGTCGCCTTTCCTCTGCCTATTGCTCCTGCATTATAGGACTGGTAAGCACCGGAAGGATCGGTTTCGAAAAGATGTGCACCTTCGTCATCGAATCCGGCTATTAGTAGGGCTGTCCCGAATGGCCTTGCTCCACCATACTGCGTGAAAGACTGCTTGTAGTCGCACATCTTCTTTACTAGGGTGGAGACCGGGATATTGTCGCCGTATGTCATTCGATTTATCTGGCATTGAACTCTTGCCCTGTCTACAAGCTGGCGAGCATCTGCTACTAGTC
>CACAAP010000022.1:0-18375 GCA_902530535.1 uncultured Candidatus Poseidoniales archaeon | reverse complement strand
GCTGGTAATCACCACCGTGCTCGCATACGCAGTGGGGCTGAACCAGGCCTTCTTCGCATTCTCGTTGGAGGGTGATGAGTTCGACGCAAAGGTCGACTTCCAGTCTGACCCAGACGGCTCATGGGCAGGCAGGACGAACGACTCCGCAGCTTGGGAGTCCCTCTGCGATGAGTTGGTCGAGATGGAGGAGTTCGCGGATTGCGGGCTCGTATTCGGGAGGCAGGGTCTTCGCTTGTCGGGATTCTTCGATGAAGGGTTCGCCGCTCCGCAGCCGTTGAACGTAATGGCAGCGAGCAGCCAGGACGGAGAATGGTCGAACGTAAGCTGGGACTTCCCGGAGGCGTCCGAGAACGGGCCCCCGATCAACTCGGACAGAATCATCAGGTTCTACGGGGACGGAGTCTGGGACGGTGAGCTTGGGGACAGGCACGCCAAGTCCGTGATCTTCGGCCAGTGGCCCTCCACGCCAGAGGACGCAGCCGCCAACAGGACGGTTGTTCTACCCTCCAAGATAGCCAGCCAGGCAGGGGTTGTCGTCAACGATACAATCGACTCCCTGACCTTCTCCTACGTCACCTCCACCTACATAGGAGAGGACGTCGCGCAGGGATTCTTGGAATGCCAAACCGACTTTCAATTGTCTTTCGAATCGGAATTCCCCCTGCTGTTCTGTAAGGAAAACATCACGGTCACCGACCTGACCATATCCGCGATCTACGAGGAGGGGGACTTCGGGAACCCTACGCTCCTGTTCCATCCGCTGATGGTATCCGACTCCGTTCTGAGCTCCGCGCAGAAGACCACCCTGATGCAAAGCGACCACGGATACCTGGGGATGGCCGTCGACAGGACGGAGATACCCACGGCCTCGACCAGGGCCGCCACAAACTGGCTGACAGACCTCAAGAGCTCCCTCGAGAGCGTCAGGGTCTCCGTCGGCGTGATTGACCCGTCGACAGGGGAGCTCACCGGGGAGACCGAGAGGGTCTCTCTTCCACGGGAGTTCACCGTCATGGAGGGGTCGAGCGTGGTCGCAGTCTCCATCGAGTACAATGACATCATCTCCGACACCATAACATTCCTCAACATATTCCTAGGAATCATCCAGGTCTTCGACTACATACTCGTGATACCGATAGTAGCGCTCTCCTTCGTGGTCCTGATTTACGGACTTGTCCTATCCCTGGAACAGCGCAGGAGGGAGGTCGCCATCCACAGGGTGATCGGTGGCACCGAGGCCACGCTCTCCAGGATGATGGTGCTTGAGATCTACGCCATCGGGACCGTCGCGTGGCTGCTGGGCTTCTCCCTGGCCTCAGGAGCGGTGGAGGTTGTGCTAAGGGCCGTTGGATTCCTCAGGTTCACCGATGCCGGCGACATAGACGTAGACCCGGTCCTTAGCTTCGGCTCGACCTTCGTGGTAACACTACTCACAGTCGGCCTGTCCTACTACTACGGCAAGAACAGGACCAACGACTTCCTGAGCCTAGAGATAGACGAGGGAGTCCGTAGAGTGAGGAAGGAGAAGGAGCCAAACTACCTGCTACACTGGGTTCTCTTCGCGGTGGGAATGCTCGCCTACATAGAGAGCTGGATACAGAACAGGGGCGGGTTCTGGATATGGGACGGCGGCAGGGGAGGGGGGATCGTCGAGCCGTTCATACCAAATGCCATAATCCAACTCCTCGGACCCTTCTTCCTCTGGATAGGCGGAGCTCTGGTCCTCTCCAGGCTCGGCGCCGCGGGGCCACAGATTCTCAACAGGATAGTGGGTTGGTCACCAGCAATCTCGGACATAAGGAGGGGACTGAGCGGCTCAGGCTCCAGTCAGTCAGTCAGCAGACTGTCACTAATCATGATGCTGACCCTGTCAATCGTCACCCTAGCTGCAGTCCAGGGGCATACCGGGACGATGGTCGACGAGCGTACCACGGACGCGCAAAACGGCGCCGACCTGAGGGTCCAGTTCGACACGGGCTACACGGAGCAGGAGGCGATGGCTCTCGTAATGAGCTCGATAACCAGCGTCGACGACTCGGACATAGAGCAGATCAACTCTATGACATCGGTGGGGAACATCCTGGTCACTAACAAGGACGGAGGGGGGAACTACCCCGTCTGGGTGGTATTCGACGGTCACGAGGACACGCTGCTCTGGGACGAGCAGGCGATACCGGGGGACGACCCCAGCGAGATAGCGGGGATCCTCAGGCAGGGAGGATACCTAGCAGGAGATGGAGCAAGGAACCAGCTAGAGAGGCCCTCGACGGGCAGCCCCCTCACACTGCAGTACAGCTACTTCACAGAGGGCGCATTCGGACTCCCAGAGAGGGTCGGACCTTCCGAGTCCATCGTGAACTACGCCGGAAGGGCGGATTGGATCCCAGGAATCTCGGCAGCGGAGGTGGACAACAGCCTGGTGATCGGCGAGAAGACCTACAACGAGCTGGTCGTCAACCTGACCTCGGAGGTCTACAGATCGACAACGTGGATGTTCGACCTGTGCGACCAGTCAAGCAAGGGCTGTGCCAACGCCCTGGAGCTCCTCAGCGCCGACCTGAGGAGCATCGATGGAGTCATCTCGGCGCAGGACTGGTCTAGCGCACACGAGGGCAACGAGAGGAACGGGGGGCTGATATTCGGGACCCCCGGACTGCTGAGCATGATGTTCGTCGTCGCAGCGCTCGCTTCGGTGTCTTCCGCGTTCGTGTTCCTGTCGCTCGTCCTCAGCCAGAGGAAGAGGGAGCTGGCCATACTCCAGGCGATCGGGGCTAGCCCCAACCAAGTAGTGAGGCTGGTGCTGTTCGAGATCATGTCAATCCTGCTCGTCAGCATGGTCCTGGGAGTCTCTCTCGGACTAGCGGTCGCGGAGTCATTCAACGGTTTCTTCGGCGTATTCGGGTTCATATTCCAACTGTTCCTAGGCCAAAGCGCGCCCATAGACAGGGACCTGGTGTGGCCTTGGGCGGAGCTCGTGCTGGTCAACGGCATGGTTCTGGCAGCCGTGGTCCTGTCCCTGCTGGTTACAACGAGGAGGGCACTGGGAGCGGACCTTGCCACAGTGCTGAAGGGGGAGTGAAGGATGGACGTGATACTCAGAGCGGACTCCCTGTACCACATCTACGAGTCGAACGCAGAAGACGGCAACGTGGTCGCTCTGAGGGGGCTCAGCGTCTCCATCGGAGAGGGAGAGGCAGTGGCTGTGGTCGGTCCGAGCGGGTCTGGAAAGTCCACCCTCCTGAAGTGCCTGGGTGCGCTAATGAAGCCATCTGCCGGGTCGGTGGAGCTCGCCGGCCGCAGGGTAACTAGGCTCACGGGCCCCGAGCTGGTGTCCCTAAGGCAGCAGACCGTGTCCTTCATCTTCCAGGACTCGAACCTACTGCCCCACCTCAACGCGCTGAACAACGTCGCACAGCCACTGCTCCACCAGGGAGAGCTAGCGAGGCCCTCACGGAAGAAGGCGCAGGAACTGCTCGACAGGCTGGGCGTGGGAGACAGGGCCCTGGGCATGCCAGAGCAGCTCTCCGGCGGGGAGCAGCAGAGAGTGGCCATCGCGAGGGCCTTGATCACGAATCCCAAGCTGATCCTGGCCGACGAGCCCACCGGGGCCCTCGACCCGATAACGAGCAGGGAGGTGCTCGCTCTGTTCAAGCAACTCCACAAGGAGGATGGCGTCGCTTTCCTCCTCGTCACCCACAGCAAGGAGGTCGCGTCCTTCTGCGAGAGGTCCCTCGAACTAAGGGAGGGCCGGTTCATCGCCCAGCACGGTGGAGACGTGGACATAGCGGACCTCACGGACTCCAGGGAGCTGATAGTGGACGACTCCGGAACCGTGACCCTGCCTCCCGACGTGCTGCTGGAGATAGGGGGCCCTGGGAGGTTCGAGCTGCCCGAGGTGTCGAGGGACCTGATCCACCTGGAGAGAGTGGAGGACGACCGCATCTACGTCGGCGGTGCGGGCACGATGAAGCTCTCCAGCACCTGCCCCGCATGCTTCCACCAGTACGGGGACAGCGACGAGCAGCTCTGCCCGGAATGCGGTAGCAGCAGGCCGATGGTTCAGGCCTGAGGCAGTGAGAAGTTCTGCGGCTTGGCTATGCCTAGGTCTGCTGGAAGATCTCGTGTCTTCTCCGGTAGAGTGACGGGTATCATCTCCCTGCCGATCAGAGCGACTCTGCTCTCCCTCCTGTCCGAGAGGACCTCCCTCCCCACCATTGGGGCCAGCTCGTGTGAGAACTCCATGACCTCGGTGTGGCTGGGCATGTTGTCGATCGAGAGGTTGTTCCTGCTGTTCCCGACGAATACGTACCCCTTCGCCTCGATGAAGTCCGGGTCTGCGAGATTGTCCAGTCTCGCGAAGTCCTCGTGGTAGCCTAGTGACTCGTTCTTGATCAGGGTGTGTCGGCACACGGTTCTGGTGTCCAGGCTGGGGAGCAGCTCGAGGGTCTGCTCCAGCTTGTGGAAGGCCCCCTGGTCGAACTTCGGCTTGCATATCCTATCGAATATCTCCTTGTTGGGAGCGTCGACGCTGACGTACAGCTGGGTCGGGAGCGGGTCTAGGTTCTCTATCACCTTGGGGAGGCTGCCGTTAGTGACTAGGAACGTGCTTGTGCCATGCTGGTGGCAGATGTCAAGGAACTCACCGAGCCTCGAGTAGAGCGTCGGCTCCCCGTTCAGGGAGATAGCGACGTGCTTCGGGTTCTGGGCCTCTAGCCACTTCTCCCGGTCGGCCTTCGGGTTGCCTCCGTAACCGGTCAGAAGCCTCCTGTGCCCACGCACTGACTCCAGGTAGAGCTCGTACGGGTCGTCATCGATCTTGTTGAGCGTGTCTGAGTGAGGCTCCCTCCAGCAGTAAGTGCAACCCAGGTTGCAGGTGTCCACGTTGGGTGCCATCTGCATGCATCCATGGCTCTCGATTCCATAGAAAGTGCCCTTGTAGCACGAGCGGTCAGCGATCAATGACTGCTTCGTCCAATGGCAGACCTTGACCCCACCATGTTCCCCGACGAGTTGGTACCTCTGCTTCGAGAGCCTGCTTGCAATGCGTGGTTCGATCTTCGTCACTGGGCTCTGGACCATATTCTACGGGCCTCTGGATGGATTGCTACCCTTGAATGATTCCTTAAACCCGGAGTCCCACTGCTCGATGATGGCCCGTGTTGCAGCGATGTGCGTCTCCCTGGCGATTATCCTCGCGCCTGTATCCGGATGCTTCTCTGAATCTGAGCAGATTTCTAAGGTCCCTCCAGAGAATCTGGAGGTCAGCCCCCCCATCCTGATTGGCGGGGTTCTCCAGTCCGTTGAGTTCACTTCCTCAAGCTCGATGAACGTGCATGTTCCATACCTTGTGAGGGAGGGGGTCTCGGAATTCTTCTCCAACGGGACGACTTTGGTCTTTGATGGGGCGAGTACCAAGACGATAGAGATGATAGCGCCTCCGAACATCGGCACAGCTTACTTCCTACTAGGTAACGAAGGTTCTCTTCTGGGCCCTGAAATCAGTCCTATAAGGGAGTCAAACCAGTCATGGTACGACTTATTCGAAAGCGAGCCTTTCGTGAAGGGACCCTACTCTTGGTTGGAGCACCCAGTCGTTCGGGAGAACAGGTCTGGCTACACAATCGAGGAGGGTTCGATGCATGGAACCGGGATGATTGACGGGCTCAGCGCATTCGAGTGGCTGGAGGAGTTCGCTGACCCGGAAACTGGGTACAACGAGAGATGGGGGCCATTCACTCTGTACGACGCTAACTACATGCGAGCCGCGGACTACCTGCAGGGATACATGGCTGGAATGGGTTGGGATGCTCAGATCCATCGGTACTGGATCTCTGACTTCTCCTACGCAGTGAACGTCTGTGGATACAAGACAGGTGAGGTGTATCCGGACGAGTGGCTGGTCCTTGGCGCCCATCTGGACGTGGCCGAGCCTGGGACCCTTCCCGGGGGTGGAACGAGGATAGGGGCTCATGACAACGGGGCTGGGGTCGCTCTGGTCCTAGAGGCTGGCAAGGGCCTGATCCAGTTCGACCACAGGAGGACGGTCGCGATTTGCCTCTGGTCCAACGAGGAGAACGGCTACGACGGGGTGGACAGGTGGATAGACAACATTCCGCAGGGGGTGACCATAACCAACTACCTCAATGCAGATGCGGTCGGGACCAACTGGCCGGGATACTACACCCTGGTGGTTGACTGCATACCAAACGAAGAGGACGAGCTGGGCGATCAGTGGGAGATGATCAGGATGCTCGAGTGGGTGGGAGTCCAGAACAACGACATCTCCGACGCCCTGCAACTTGGTAGGGAGATCTTCCACGAGGAGGGGTACGCCTCGATGAAGGACGTGGACTCGTCTGACCAGAAGCGGCAGTCTATCTCGGTCCATGACAGCGACAGGGGAAGGTCGGACTACGAGAGGATCGCAGACCAGTTAGGGGTGGTCAGCGTGGACTGGGGCAGCCTGACTGGGGGGTCTGACTGCTACCATGCCAACTGCGACACGGTGGAAACGATGGTCGACATGATGGTAACCGACAACGGGACGGGGGTGCAGAACCTTGTCGAGTCCTTCGATCTGATTTCCTGGTGGATGTTCTCGGCTGCGATGGTGCTGGACGAGACCCCTATCTACGACTTCTAGCCGTACTTCACGCCCGTGCCGTATGCGAATATCTCGACGGCCTTGGGACCCTTCGGTTTGGTCGGAGGAGTCATCTCCGCCGTGTCGATTCGGACATTTAGTACGTCTTGCCAACCTGCTGACTGAGCCTGCTCCCTGAGCCTCTGCTTTGCCTCCGCCCTGCCGACGGAGATTACTCTATGCATGACGTCGATCCTCCCTCCGAATAGTTGGTTTATCCAAGCGATGAGCAATTGCCAGTGGCTCGGAGAGTATACGAAACTGGCGTAGACGAGGCCAGACTCGGATATCCCGCCTACTATGTTGGCACCCTTGAGAGTGGATAGAGGGTCCTTCCCGAAGTGCTCAATCGAGGCCCCCTCCCTGACGACGACTTGTTCCATGCGCTTGCGCGTGTTCCTTTCGCTGAATAACACCCCATAGAGGAACATGATGGGTCCGACTACCATCCACACAATCCCGAAAACGACGAATGGGAGGCTGAAGAGCAAAATCGGGCCAAGGCAGAGCAGTGCTATGGCAGGAGAATCCTCGCTTCTTACCTCCTCTGCCTGGGCCAGGGCAATGCCAGAGAACATCAATACAGTCATCAGCACTGATGCGGTAATCGTCCCCACTCTGGCGTCTATAGATCGCATGCTACCACCTGACTACTCGACCATTACCGCGGTGCCGTAAGCGAATAGCTCAGAAGCCCCCGCGGTGACAGCGCTCGTGGCGAAGCGAACGTTGACTATCGCATTGGCTCCACGTGCCTGGGCGTCCGCGACCATTCTTGCGATCGCCTCGTTCCTAGACTCCTCCAATAGCTCGGTGTAAGCCCTCAGTTCACCACCTGCCAAGTTCTTGAAGATGGCTCCAATATCCTTCCCAACGTGCTTGGCCCTCACTGTCGAGCCACCAACGACTCCTAGGTTCTGGGTGATGACCTTGCCTGCTATGGTCTCGGTATTGACGACCAATATTCCTTCTCTTATGTGCTGCATGACGTTCGCTAGCAGCAGAGGGACTTGAAGTTCACTCCTCGCTCAAGTGAAAGGCAGACGGCACCTCGATCTTGGTCAGGGGTCTTGTCTTGTAGGATATCAGGACAAGCCCAGCCACCAGGGTTAGCTCGCACATGAGCACGCCGGCGTAGGAGGCAACCTGGTTGAACAAGGAAATGAAACCAAGGTCAACGCCATCGGATGGCATCTCAGTGTAGAAATCACTCGTCCATGAGACCAGGACGTGTGTCGCGTACAACTGGGATATGGCGTGAATCCCTACCCATCCCCATGCTAGTTTGAGGGCAGTGTCCCGATCATCGGAACTCCACATCAACAACGCGGTCGGAATAGATAGCAGGAAGAGCAGTGCTGAGGATGCAGCGCCAACGTCCCAGACCCTGGAGTCGCCAAGCGAGACGAGTTCCTCTATGAGGCCCTCGCAGGCTTCTTGATCATCGTCTTCTGCGCATATCTCCTCCGGGTCAATCTCAGCGACGACGCCGCCCATCACAATTCCAGTGACTCCAAGGATAAGCGCATTGAGGAGAGATGCCAGTCCCAGGACTCCGATGAAAATAGCCCCACCCTTGAGCCACCATGGAGATGCTGGTTGTATTCCCTCCTCGGATACGCGGATGCTATCTATCACGCTAGTCGGAAGGGGTCGCCCCCCAAAAGGGCTCACTCCATGGAGCCCATCTCAAGCCTGTCATCTGACCTGATCATGGTGTGAATGCACTGCCTCGAGGGATTGACTATGAAGCCGAGCCTGAGGAAGTTCCTGCCCAGGATCATCCTGTGCTTTAGCTGCGACCTGTCTGCGAGGCACATCTCCACGTCGAAGTCCCTGGAGGCGATCTCGATGGTCGTCCTGATCACCGGACGCAGGGTCTCGTGGCCTCCCGTGTCCCTGATCCTCCTCCACTTGTCGATTGGCCTCTCGAACCACTTTCCTTCCTCCTCGAGCTTGAACCGTATCCTGCTCTCGGGCACTGACTCGATGATCTCGATGTCCGCTGCGTGAAGCGTGTTGGACCACGCGCCCGTGTCGATCTTCGCGAGCACGGGAGCCCTCTGGATCTCCGGGAGCCCGACCCACTCCCTCCATCCTACGACAGCCGGCCTAATCACGCGCTCACCGAGCCGTGGGCAAAAGGGACATTCTTGAATCCAGCGCATTTAACCTACCCAATTTTCCAAGAGAAAATCTGTACAAAAGCCGCTCATGGAATCGTTGAAGTACAGGTCTCCACGCGTATCCCTAATGGCGCAGATTGAGACCGCACTCAGTTACGACGACGTTCTCCTTCTTCCAGCAGAGTCAGCGGTACTTCCTGCTGAGGTAGATTTGTCTACAAGGCTGACCACTGGTATAGTCCTCAACGCACCGATAGTATCGGCTGCCATGGACACAGTCACAGAAGCCGAGATGGCGATAGCCATGGCCCAGAGCGGAGGCATAGGCGTGATACACAGGAACATGCCGATAGAGGAGCAGGCTGTGGAGGTTGACAAGGTCAAGAGATTCGAGTCCGGGCTTGTCCTGGAGCCTGTCACTGTAGATCCCAAGATGACCGTGGGAGAGCTGCGCTCTCTGAAGGACCAGTACGGTTTCTCAGGTTTCCCAGTTATCAACGGGGATGGGGGTATCGTGGGAATGGTAACCAACAGGGACATCAGGTTCGTCGAGGATCCCAATACCGAGGTCTCGGAGGTGATGACTACCGACCTGATCACGGTCCCAGAGCACGTCGACATGGAGGAAGCCAAGAGGCTACTCCACCAGCACAGGATAGAGAAGCTGGTTGTGGTGAACGAGAGAGGAGGTTTCTCCGGCCTAATCACGGTCAGAGACATCAACAGATCCAGGGACAACCCATTGTCCTGCAAGGACGACATGGGAAGGCTCCGCGTGGTTGCGGCAACGGGGACCGGTGAGAAGGGGATACTGAGGGCATTGGCAATGTTCGAGGCGGGGGCCGACGCAGTCGCTGTTGACACCGCGCACGGCCACTCCCACGGGGTTCTGGATACTGTTCGTACTATCAGGGAACAGGCCGGTCCCGATGCCCAGATAATCGCGGGTAACGTAGGGACGCCAGAAGCAGCTGGTGCTCTGATAGACAGTGGGGCCAACGCAGTCAAAGTAGGAATCGGCCCGGGCTCGATATGCACTACCAGGATAGTGACCGGGGTCGGAGTCCCCCAGTTCACCGCAGTGATGAGTGCCGTGGAGGCATGTGCGCAGAGAGATGTCCCGGTAATCGCAGATGGAGGAATAAAGTACAGCGGGGACATAGCCAAGGCAATCGCATCGGGAGCCGACTGCGTGATGGTCGGATCGCTCCTAGCCGGAACGGACGAGTCCCCCGGGGAGACAATACTGTACCAAGGCAGGGCCTACAAGCAGTACAGGGGGATGGGTTCGCTGGGTGCCATGAGCAAGGGCTCCTCGGACAGGTACTTCCAGTCCTCGCAGGGAGACACAAGGAAGTACGTACCAGAGGGAATCGAGGGGAGGGTACCATCTAGGGGCCCGGTCGACCAGGTCCTCTACCAACTGATGGGTGGCCTGAGGAGTTCGATGGGGTACACAGGGAATTCAACAATCAAGGAGATGAAGAGCGAGTGCAAGTTCGTTCGAATCACCAATGCAGGACTCTCCGAGAGCCATGTCCACGATGTGGAGATCACTAGAGAGGCCCCCAACTACAGGAGGTAGACGATGGAGGAGTTGCATCTCGGCGGAGGTTGCTTCTGGTGCATAGAGGGCGGTCTGCTGGGGCTAAAGGGAGTGCACGAGGTCGTCCCCGGGTACAGCGGCGGTCATGTCGATAACCCCACTTACGAGCAGGTCTGTGGGAAGAAGACAGGTCATGCAGAAGTCGTGAGAGTGACCTTCGATCCCGAGGTGATTCCCAGGATGACGCTGCTCAGGGTCTTCCACACGCTCTTCGACCCGACCCAGCTGAATCGCCAGGGTAATGACATCGGCCCCCAGTACCGTAGCATCGTCCTCTACACTGACGAGGGTCAGAAGGAGGATGCCACTGCTGCCATAGATGAGGTCTCAGAGTACTACGATGCCCCAGTAGTAACTGAGGTGGTCCCATTGGAGAGGTTCTGGCTGGCAGAGGGCTATCATCACGACTACTTCGCCAGGAACGGCTCCTCTAATCCGTACTGCGTGGCAGTCGTGGCACCGAAAATCGCTAAGGCTAGGGCCCTTCACGCAGACCTGTATGAGTGAGGTCGAGCTCACCCCGGAGCCCTGGGCGTTCCACCTTCTGGGTCTAATCACGCCGCTGCTAGCGATCTCAGGGAACATCCTCGGCGTCCTGGAGGACCAGGTCTTCGTTGCGATGGGCGTCGTTTTCGTCTGGGGAGTGGGGCCCATCCTGGACATCGTGATGGGCGAGTCGAAGGTGGCTCGCCCACCGAGGGAGTCCGGGACGCCGTTCGAGGTCCTGCTATGGGCTCATGGAATCCTGCAGCTCGTGGTAGTGGGGACGTTCTTCTGGTTCGCTGCCAATGAGGGGCTGACCTGGTGGCTGGTCGTCGGGGGGCTCTCTTCGGGACTGAGCGCTGCCTCCTCGGCCATAGTGACCGCCCACGAGCTCGGGCACAAGAGGAGGGGGAGCCCGGGATGGAGGCTGGCTCGAGTCATCCTATTCTCAGTGAACTACACCCACTTCACCTACGAGCACAACCACGTGCACCACAAGTGGGTCAGCACCGACAAGGACTCCGCCAGCGCGACGGCCAATCAGGGGCTGTGGTCATTCTGGCTGAGCACCATCCCGGGGCAGTTCGCCTCATCTGCGAGGGTCCACAGCAAGAGAGGGAAGACAGGGCTAAGGAACCCTTCATACCGCGGCCTGATTCTCCAAATCGCCACTCTGCTGTCGATCGCGCTGGTTCCTGGTTGGATGGGGTGGTTCGACGGCATTCCGGTCGCCGTGGGGTGGCTGATCCTCTCCGCGATAAGCATCCTGACCCTGGAGTATGTGAACTACATCCGGCACTGGGGCCTGCGGAGGTCGGAGGACGAGAGGTTCGCAAAGGAGCACTCATGGAACACCGAGGCTCGCTGGTCCAGGTGGAGCCTGCTGGAGCTGACTCGCCACTCTGACCACCACCTCAGAGCTAGCGTGCCGTTCTGGAAGCTGCGTCCATACGAGGGGACGCCCGAGCTGAGGTGGGGTTACTACGCCTCCTGGTGGCCATGCCTCGTACCTCCCATCTGGAAGAGGGCGATGCGTGACAGGCTGCCTGATAACCAGTAGTTATCCGGCAAATTCCATCGCAATTCTCAATAATGTCTCGATAAGCAACTCATCCGTGGTACCGGAATCTCCCGAGGTTGCTTCGCCCAGTACGACGTCCGCACTGATTCACACCGGTCTCCTATCCGTGGGGCTCAGCAACCTGTTCTGGAAGGGTAGCGAGATCAGCGCAAACCCGGACGAGAAGATCCTGATTCTGGCAATGGGGCTGTTCTGCCTCGCGATCCCCTTCCAAGGGCTGTACATCCTCCTTTCCAGGATGATCAGGGAGTACGACTCATCGGCGAAGCTGATAGTGCCCGATTCAATCCTGAGGCTTGCATCCATATGCGAGATGGTAAGCTACGGCTGTGGGATAACCGGGTTCTGCCTGATGCTGATGAGGACCTCGACGATCCTGGGGTTGGTGCTGCTGTCTTCTGCGGTCCTCGTGATAATCATGGCCAGGACTGCCATGATGAAAGCCTACGAGGCCAACCAGACCGCCTACTAGAAGGATATTCAAGCGGGATTACCTCGCGGAATCATGCTCGAGGATCCGATGGGTTACGGAGACAGGGACAAGGGCCTGGACACCGCGATACTGACGCTTCTGTTCCTGATGTTCTCCCTTCTCTTCATCTCAAACTCTGGGGCACTGGAGGCATCCCAGAGGCAAGATCAGGTCGCCACTTCAGAGGTTATTCCTGATGCAGCCCTATTGACCTTCAGATTCGCTTGTTGCATCCTGGTAATCGTCACCCTAGGCTGGGTAGCACTGAACCCCAAGGGCAGCTCGGACTTCCCCCTGTACTTCAAGGAAAGAGAGGTGAGGCCGAGGGATGTGGTGGGCCCGACCCGGCTGGCCGCATTCACGATGTGGCACTTCGCGTTGATCGGTGTCAGCTACGCGGTCTCGGGTGCTGCCACCTGGATCCATTCCTCAGGTGGTACCGTCCCAGAGTGGATCCTGATATCATCCCCCATCCTGTTCTCCACTTCCTTCACGTCCGCGATTCTGGTCACATGCGTCATAACCTTCCAAATCGTTCCGGATAACCTGGCGAAGGGCCGCCCTGTCTCCCGGCTGTTCACTTGGTACGAGATAGTAATGCACAACGCGAACGTCGCTCTGATGGGATTCTCCCTCCTGATCAACGGAATGCAAGTCGAGTGGAGCTTCATAGCATTCCCAACGGTATTCGGGATAGCCTACGTCGCATGGGCTGCCATCTATGCCAACTTCATCGGAGGGGTATTCATCTACGAGTTCATGGATTACAGGAAGAGGGGAGCCCCTCTGATCTACCTGGGACTTCTTTCGCTGCAGGCCTGCTTCTTCGTGGTTGTTCTAGCTTTGGACAGGGTTGCCGAATGGAGCACTCCGGCTGGGGTGCTGCTGGTAATCGCGTTAACCTGGCGAATCAGTATGGTCAGGGAGCCCAGTCAGGGGTAGAGTCGCCTCTGAGACCATTCTTCGCCGTGCCTCTCCAGTACGATTCTCTCGTGAAGCCTGCTCGGCCTCCCCGACCAGTACTCAACCCGGTTGACCGTGATTCTGAATCCTCCCCATTGCGGAGGGAGAGGGACCTCGTCCCCCTCGAACTTCGACTCGAACTCCTCGAACCTCTTTCTCAGATCGTCCTTAGAGTCCATCTCCCGACTCTGTGAGGAGGCCCATGCTCCGATCCTGCTCTTCCTGGACCTGCTTTGGTGGTAATCCTCGACCTGCGATCTCTCCATCTGGTACGCGTTGCCCTCCATCCTGACCTGTCTCTCCATCTCGGGCCACCACATCGTGACCGCGACGGAATCGCAACCCGCGATTTCGAGTGATTTGTCGCTCTCGAGATTCGTGAAAAACCCAATCTCGTCCCCCTCCACCATTTTCAGGAGGACCATCCTGCTCCTAGGGGATCCCGAGGGGCTGACTGTCGAGATGCTCATCGCGTTTGGCTCCACGAGGCCTCTCTCCTTGGCCTCTGATATCCAGGAGTCGAGCAGGGAGAGGGGTTTACGGAGGTCATCAATCTTGATTTCGCCTCCGTCCCTGTAGTCGACGCCCTTCCTGTAGTCTCCCATGTGTCGTGAAGCAGGGGGTAGCATATGTATTGCTGTCTATGTCATTTCCTGGAGTGAATTGTCTAAATGTCGGATTCCGAGCGGAGAGTATGGGATGGGCGTTCGACACGGGTAAGATCGTCCTGACTGCCCTGATCATCTTCTCCATCGCCCAGGTCTCCGAGAGGAGCACTTTGATGGCTGCAGTCCTGGCATCTATTCCCATTGTTACTGTCCTCTCGATGATGATGATGCACCACGAGGGTCAGACAGCCATGGAGATATCCGGTTTCGCGAAGGACATTGTATGGCTTCTGATACCTTCTCTTCTGATGTTCATCGTCATGCCTTGGCTGATAGAGACTAGGAGCTGGGACTTCTATCCAGCGCTAGCTGCAGGTCTTGCGTGTACGGTGTCTGGTTACTTCCTGATGATCCAGATGATGGATAGGTTCGGACTTTCTACATAGGTGAAGGCATGTCGGTCCTCAACGTCGCTCTGATCGGTTCGGATGAGTTCGCGAGGAGTCTTGGGAAGAAGGGAGACTCCCGGGACATCGATTCCTACGTCCATAAGGAGAGTAAGGATGGAGGGATCAGGGTCTTGTCCCTCCTCAGGCCACTGAAGCACCCAGAGAGCATCAGGCCGCTGCTCAGCGTACTCGATGTTGCCAAGGCCGGATTGCTGGAGATCGGGGCGTTGGATGCTACGGTGGGGGAGGCAATGGTAGCTCTTGGTTGCAGTGGGATCTCTACTGGCAGAGCGGTAATCGCTCCTAGAGACGGAGAGTGGATCGACCCGGGACAGGTGAGAGTGATGCTGGATCAGGCAGGCCTCTCAGGGTGGGATATAATGGAGGGGGATATCGACGAGCATGAGACAAGGGAGTGGTTGTTTGGAGTCCAAGAAGAGTTGTCAAAGACCACCCCAGATGCCTCATCCTCATCCCTAATTCTCCCTGTTGACCAGCACTTCAACGTCAAGGGAGTGGGTCTCGTGGCCATTGGTTACGTCCAATCTGGAAGCCTGTCCAAGCATGACGAGGTCGAGGTGTTGCCTGCCTCCGATGTGGGTGTGGTTAGATCCCTCCAGGTGATGGATGACGATGTGGAGGTGGCCTTTTCCGGAGACAGGGTAGGAGTGGCTCTCAGAAATCTGAGAGAGCAGTCCCTGCACAGGGGATGCATGATATGCGTTCCGGGAGATGGTGCCCTTGTCGGTCACGAGTCATCCGCGTTCGACTTGGAGTTGGCTCCCTTCCAGAGGAAGGATCTCTCAGTCGGGGACGTGGTTCATGCGGCCTCCGACCTCCAGTTCACGGTCGGCAGGGTCTCTGGATTGGAAGGCAGTTCGGTAGTGGTTGACTGGGACTCCCCCCTCTGGATCAGAGGGGATGGGAGCTCGAGGGTCCTCATCGTACAGTTGGACGCTGTACCGATGAGGGTGATGGGCAGGGCGATGAGCATCCAGAAGACCGGTTAGACCGCCGTGGCCTCATTGAGTGAAGCCAGCCCCTCCAGATACTCGGAGACCATCCTTCCAAGTTTCCTCTGATCCCCCTCCCCGTGAAGATCGACCCTCATCCCAGAGGCACCGGGAAGGCCCTTGGTGAATGAGACTGCATGCCTCTTCAGATTCTTGTTCCGACTATCCGCGTAGATATCCTCGCACAGCTCCAGGTACCTGTTCCAGCACCAGTGCCTGGCAATGGCATCTCCCCCTTCCCCCCATGGGGGTGGGCCGGTGATCCACCCTAGGTCTCGCTTGATCTCGTAGAAGATGGTAGGTCGCCCGATTGCCCCCCTCCCGATCATTAGTCCGCTGGCTCCAGTTGCCTCCAGGCACTGGGATGCTGTCGATGAGTCGATGACGTCGCCATTGGCGATCACTGGAATCGACACGGCCTCAGATATCTCTCTTATCTGATCCCAGTCAGCCTGTCCCGAGTATCTCTGCCTCAGGGTCCTGCCGTGGACGCAGACCCTTTCGACGCCCTCCTCCTCCAGCCTCTCGCAAATCTCCAGAGCGGTGTTTTCCCCGCTTCCTGTCCCCAGCCTCATCTTGACCGTGATGGGGACCTCGGCCACTTCTATGCAGGCCCTGACCATGCTCACGACCCTATCGGGGTCCCTCAGAAGCGCTGCCCCGGCATCGTTCTTGCAAACCTTGGGAGCCGGACATCCGAAGTTGATGTCTATCACATCTGCACGATCCTGAAGCATCTCAACAGTCTGAACCATCTCTTCGATGATTCCTCCGAATATCTGTGGGATGAAAGGGGACTCCCGCGGGTCGCTCTCCACCTTGAGCCACGAGTACGTGTTCCTCCTGGTCAATCCGGATGCTGCGGTGAACTCCGTCACCGTAACGTCCGCCCCGCATTCTCTGGCCAGGATCCTGTAGGCCAGATCCGTCACACCTGCCATCGGGGCTAGGAAAAGCGGTGGGAACTGGTCTTCCATAGGGAGCGCGAGGCAATGATTGCCTTTGAGCCCGTCGAACTCAGAAGGTGGATTCCCAGTCGTCTACGTTCTCGGCGAGCTCGAACTCCAGGTCCGACTTCAGAGTACCCTTGGCCTTCAGCATCTCTCGTGCTAGCAGCCAGTAGACCAGGGCCAGTGATCTGCGGCCCTTGTTGTTGGCAGGAAGGGCTATGTCTACGTTCCTCAGTCTATTGTTAGCATCGCATATGGCAACCACCGGGAGTCCCGACTTGACCGCCTCCGATAGGGCCTGGGAGTCTGCTGCTGGGTCGGTAACCATGATCACCTCGGGCTCCATGTACGTCCTCAGTCGTGGGTTGGTCAGGGTTCCAGGGATGAATCGACCAACGATCTGCTTCGCGCCGATCGCCTGTGCGAACTTCCGTGCCGGCCTCTGTCCGTACTGCCTGGCGCTGACGATTAGGATCCTGCTTGGTTCGTAGTGGGAGAGGAACTTGGAGACCACGCGAATCCTCTCGTCTGTCTTGTTGACGTCGATGATGTGCAGGCCGCTGCTGTCCTGGTGCATGGTGTCTAGGAACTGCTTCATGTCCGCAGACTTCTGGTTTGTACCGATGTGTACTGCGTGTCTCTCGTAAACATCTGGCGACACGAGTGGTGTTGCGGTTTCGGTCATTCGGTTTCCTCAGCAGCGCGGCCACCTGCCTTTGGTTGATAAGCGCTACGCAGGGCCATTAGCGTGCTGAATCTTAGTCTTCGAGCTCTGAGAGGAACGTGCACTCCTTCTCGCCGTCCTCGTAGACCTCGTGGGAGCTCGGGAAGTGGACGCATGGCTTGGTGATGGTAGCGTACAACTCGAATGAGTCGTGGAAGGATAGCTGCTCGACCGGCGTAGTGATGCCCCAGCCCCTCGCCTCTACCTCCAATATCCATGTCCCCTCGATGAAGTCTATCTGCCAGTCATAGGGGGCTTGGAAGTCCTGGGTTGCCCTGACCTCCCAGAATGGGTTTCCTCCAGATTGCTGGGCACCGGGCTCCCAGAGCTTGGCCTCAACGTACCTGACCTGGTTGGTCTCGTTCCCGATCAGGTCCTCCAGAGTGCTGGAGTACGGGAACTGGGCCCTGAAGTTGATGCTGAGCGAGGAGACTGTCTCGTCGAAGACGATGGTTGTCTCGTTCTGGTAGAGTACCGAGTCGAGCTCGGTTCCCGTCTCGAAGACCTCTGTCCAGCCAACTGTGACATCCTGGTTAATCTGCTCGGGAGGTTCCCTCCAACCCTCCATTATCTCACGCTGGATGGACAGCGCTAGACAGCCGCTGCTCATCATAGAGAGCATGAGCAGGATCGAGAGGAGGAGCGCGGTCCGAGATGCGGCCATTGAGCCACCCGGGCGCTAATACGTATTCAACTCGTGTGTCAAGTGGTGCCTCTCGGTACTCATAGGGTACGTCAGCGCCGTAGCTCGGTCACCCTTTGTCGTCATTGAGGCGACTAAGCCTGCAGGGTTCTGGAAATGAATGTTCCAGTCAGAATGTCTTCTCGGTGTTCCTAGAAGCCCATTCCGCCCATTCCGCCCATTCCGCCGCCCATATCGGGCATTGCTGGGGCTGCTTCCTTCAGCTCCGGGTCGTCGGCGATCAGGGTCTCCGTGGTTAGAACCAGACCTGCGATGGAGCCGGCTGACTCCAAGGCGTTCCTGGTGACCTTTGCGGGGTCCAAGATTCCTGATTCTACCATATTCACGTATTCGCCCGAGCGGGCATTGTAGCCGAAGTTCTCGTCTTCGTTCTCCAGTATCTTGGATATCACTTCGTCACCATCGGCCCCTGCGTTGGCTGAAATCTGTCTGGTGGGGGCTGCAAGCGCGTCGTAGACGAGATTGATTCCGATGGCACGGTCTCCCTCTGAGGAGGCTGCTAGGTCCTTGAGGACCTCTCGAGCTCTGAGAAGGGTGACACCTCCTCCAGCTAC
>CACAAP010000021.1:0-20493 GCA_902530535.1 uncultured Candidatus Poseidoniales archaeon | reverse complement strand
AGAAAGTTCGTCGCCATGATGGAGGGACTCGGGCTCTCCTCGGACCTAGAACGCTCGAAGAGCGGAAGGACAATCAGGGCAGGCAAGGGTACAATGCGAGGACGAAAATATCGCACTCCGAAGAGTATCCTACTGGTAGTCGCACAGAAAGGAGGGCTGGACAAGGGCGCTCGAAACGTACCTGGAGTCGACGTCGTTACGGCCAAGGACCTGTGCGCCGAGGATCTCGCCCCGGGAGGGGACATAGGAAGGCTGACAGTCTGGACAAAGTCGGCAGTAGAGGCACTGGAGTGATTCAAGATGGACCCATATGACGTAATTATCATGCCATGGATCACAGAGAAGACTCTGGAGGCCAGGAGAATAGCCGATCCGGAGGGAGGATACATGGAGAACAACAACAGGATCGAGTTCATCGTAAGAAGGGAGGCCACCAAGAAGGACATCAAGGAGGCAATCGAGACCCTCCTCGAGGTCAAGGTGGCCAAGGTCAACGTCAGAATCAACAGGACAGGGAAGCATGCAAGCATTCGACTGGCCGACGGATACGATGCAGAGGAGGCTGCGCTCAAGCTAGGAGCGTTCTAGGGTGTGAAAATATGGGCAAGAGGACACGTTCACAGAGAAAGGGGTCGAGCCCCAAAAACCGCGTTTCGAGCCACAGGTTCCCTGCAGCCAACAGGCTTCCAAGGATCAACGGAGAGATCGCAGAGGTAGTGGACCTGATCCACAGCCCCGCACACACCGCACCACTGGCCAAGGTCAAGTTCGAGGATGGTCAAATCGCCCACTTGGCAGCCCCAGAAGGAATATCCGTCGGACAGACCGTAGCCTTCGGAGACAAGGTCTCTCTAAGGCCAGGAAACGTAACCACTCTCGCTCAGATCCCAGAGGGGACGCAGATTTGCAACGTTGAGTTGAGGCCAGGTGACGGAGGGAAAATTGCCAGATCCGGAGGCAACTCAGCAATGATTGACACCAGGATGGGGGACTACGTCAGAGTCCAGCTGCCCAGCGGCCGCACGAAGGATCTATCTGCCAACTGCAGAGCCACAATCGGCGTCCTCGGAGGACATGGCAGAACCGAGAAGCCCCTACTCAAGGCAGGCGCCGCTCACCATAGGGCAAAGGCAAGAGGAAAGCAATACCCCACTGTCAGCGGAGTAGCGATGAACCCAGTAGATCACCCCCATGGAGGCGGGAACCACCAAGCAGTCCACGGGCCAAACTCAGTTGCTAGGAACGCACCACCAGGACAGAAGGTCGGTAACATAGCACCGAGAAGAACCGGTAGAGGTCGGTCGAAGAAGGAGTAGATATCATGGCAAGGAAGAGGAAGGTGTTCAGGTCAGCAAAGATGGCTAGGCGTCAGGCAAGGAAGAGGCGATCGAAGATCTCCGAGCGAAGGAAGAAGGAGTTCCTGTGGAGGGGCTACACCATCGAAGAGCTGAAGGAGATCCCGCTATACCCCTGGGGGAACAGCTTCGAGCCAGAGAATGAGGACTACGACCCCGATGCACTATCAATCGCGACCCTGATGCCGTCCAGAGTGAAGAGAACCCTGGGGAGAGGACTGACAGAGGAGTGCCAGAAGCTCGTAGAGAGGGTGAGGAACAGCAACGGCAAGACCGTGAAGACCCACTGCAGGGGGATGTACGTACTCCCTGAGATGGTAGGTTCAACTATCGGGGTCCATGATGGACAGAAATTCGTTAACCTGGAGATAATTCCGCCAATGATCGGCCACTCTCTGGGTGAATTTGCCAAGACTAGGAAGTCGGTTACGCACACCGGACCAGGTGTGGGTGCAACCCGGTCTTCCCAGCACGTGGCGCTAAAGTGAGGTGAGAAAATGAGCAGGAGACAAGGAAGATCACAGAGCGGATACACCCAGCTACTTGAGGGATCGAACCTAGTCACTGCAAGGGCTGTCAACCTGGACTGCCATCACAAGCACTGCTACCACATCGCCAAGGCAATCAGGGGGATGAACGCCGAGATAGCCAGGGACTACCTGGAAGACGTGGTCGCCAAAAAGAGGGCAATCCCGTACCAGCGAAGATCCCGCAAGGGCAGAGGGGGCAACACCATGGCAGGGCACAGAAAGGGCAAGATGGGCCCAGGGAAGTTCCCGAACAAGGCATCGAAGGAATTCATCAAGCTGATCAACAGCGCCATGGACAACGCCAGACAGAGATTCGACGACATCGACGCCGAGGACATGGTCATCACCCACGTCGCCGCCCACCGCGGCCAAGTAGCCACTAACATGAGGCCAAGGGCGAGGGGGAGGGCGACTCCAAGCAACCACTACCAAGTAAACCTGGAAATCTTCCTGGAGTACTTCGGTGATGAGGACGATGAGATGGGAGAAGACGAGTTCTGAGGTGATCGCATGAAGGAGAATAACATTCACAAGATGATCAGAAGAAACGTGGACCGGCAGCTCGTACGAGAGTACCTGCTCAAGGAGACTGAGAGGGCAGGCTTCGGAGGCCTAACCTTCAACAGAACCCCAGAGGGAACCAAGGTTACCCTTCGGGCGGAACAGGTCGGAAGGGTCATCGGCAGGAGAGGAAAGGTGATCCACGAACTACAGCGAAGACTCCAAGAGGACTTCGACCTAGACAACCCACAGCTCGAAGTGGAGGAGATAGAGGAATCCAGAACCAATGCACAGGTGATGGCAAGCAGACTAGCCAGCTCTCTCGAGAGGGGCTGGTTCTTCAGAAGAGCCGGCCACAGCACAGTCCAGAACATCATGGACGCGGGTGCGAGGGGATGCATCGTAATCCTAAGCGGAAAGATAACCGGTGCCAGACATCGAGTCGAGAAGTTCCAGAAGGGGCACATCAAGTACTGCGGCGAGACAGCCCTGCAGTTCATGGACGTAGGATTCTCCACGGCAGTGAAGAAGCTAGGCACCATTGGGTGCACGGTCAGGATCATGAGACCAGGCACAAAGCTGCCTCACGAGATAGCAATCCAAGAGAGAAGCGAATCAGGTCTACCCGACTTGGTCGAGGCTTCCGGATTCGTCCCTCTCGAACTAGAGGAGGCCCTGGAAAGGGCAGCAAGGGAGGAGGAATGACATGACTCACGTAAGCGCCAAGGAGATCGACGAGATGAACCAGGATCAGCGCGAGACCACCCTGGAGGAGCTCCGCGACGAGATGCTCCAACTCAGATCCCAGCAGGCCCTTGGAGGATCAGCATCGAACTCAGGCTCTTACAAGCAGACTAGGAGGAGCATAGCAAGGCTCCTGACTAAGATGAAACAGGAAAAGGAGGAGTGATTTGGCGGGAATTTGCAACATGTGTGCGCTTCCATATGACCTATGTATTTGTCAGGAGATAGCCAAAGAACAGCAGAAGGCGGTGATTTCAGTGGTTAGGAGGAGATACGGAAAGATGGTCACAATGGTAGAGGGAATAGAGGATACCGCGATCGACATCGGCCAGCTAGCCAAGATACTCAAGGGAGCCTGCGCAAGCGGAGGTACCGTCAAGGGCAGAACAATCGAACTGCAGGGAGACCACAAGAAGAAGGCAGCAAAGGTACTCGAGCAGAACGGCTACCAGGTGGAGGTGCGCTAGATGACCCAGATGATCAATCTACCTTGGCTATCCAGAAACCTGGAGGTCATAGACTCAACGGACCCCACCCTAATCGGCATCTCCGGAGTGGTAATGGACGAGACCAAGAGAACCATCATCATCCAGACCAGCAACAACGAGATCACCATGGCCAAGGACACGATCCGCTTCACTATCGAAGAAGAGGAGATCAACGGCTCCAAGGTCGGCCAGAGGCCAGAGGAAAGAATCGGCAAGAGATACAGGAGGTCCTGATATGAGAGACATAGGCGTAGACGTTAACAAGCCCGAAGGGGAGTGGGACGGAAGCAAGAACTGCCCGTTCTACGGAACGCTGAGGCTACGTGGGCAGATAATCACGGGCGTGGTGTCCTCAGAGGGAATGCAGGACACTGTAGTAGTCGAGAGGCAGACTACAAGGTACATGAAGAAGTTCGAGAGATATCAGAAGAGGACCAGGCGCTATTCAGCGCACCTCCCCAGCTGCATCGGCGCGCTCAACCCCGGTGACAACGTCCGAATCATGGAATGCAGACCACTGTCCAAGACCGTGAAGTTCTGCGTCATCGAGAAGGGGGTAGGGGAATGAAGGGAATACCGGGGAGGGTGACCTCCGGCCTACCCACGCAGGCCCGCCTGGAGTGCGTAGACAACACCGGCGCCAAGGTCGTCCAACTTATCACCGTCCTCAAGAAGGGCGGAGTAGCCAGGAGATACCCCTCCGCCGGAGTGGGCGACATGATCCGGGTCACCGTGAGGAGAGGTACCCCCGAGACAAGGCGCCAGATATACACCGCCGTGATAGTCAGACAATCAAGGCCATTCAGAAGGGTTGACGGGACATGGGTCCAATTCGAGGACAACGCATGCGTCATCACTAACGAGAGGGGCGACGTCCAGGGTTCCGACATCAAGGGACCTGTCAGCAGAGAAGCGGCCGAGAGATGGCCAAGGATAGCGGCTACGGCCAAACAGATTGTGTAGGTGAAAGAGATGGTTAGTAAGAAGGCAGGAAAGCAGAGAACGTCCCAGAGGGACGCACCCCTCCACGTGAAGAGGAAGAGAATGCGAGCTCGCCTGATCTCGGACGACCCGGACCTGAGGCATGTACGCTCGGTCACAGTCAGGGTGGGGGACGAAGTGGAAGTCACCCGAGGCGACTTCAGCCATCCCAACAGCGTGAAGGCCGACTCCCGAGGAAAGAGACTTGGCCAGCCGAGGGGCAGGGCAGGAGTGAAGGCGAAGGTCGCATCGGTCGACACAAAGAGCGGATTCATCTTCGTGGACGGACTAACCCAGTCTACTGCCGACGGGAAGGAGGAAGCAGTCCCAGTCAACCCATCAAACGTCATCGTCACCAAGTTGTTCGAGGGCGACCCAGAGAGAATCAAGAGAATCGTTGACAGATCCACAGGAGGTGCCACAGAATGAGCAGAAGCCACCACAAGAGGCTAGGTATGCCAAGAACATGGCCACTCACCAGGAAGACAAACATCTGGGCACAAAAGCCCAACCCGAGCGGGCACCAAATCGAGATGTGCATGCCACTGGGCATAGTCCTCCGAGACGTTCTAGGAATCGCGCACAACATGAGGGAGGCAAAGAGGATCCTGCACTCCCGAATAGTGATGGTAGACGGCAGGATAGAGACTGACAGGGCCCGAGGGGTCGGAATCATGGACGTACTGACCGTAGGAGACGAGAACTACCGATGCGTACTCGACAAAAACGGGAAGCTCCGATACAGGCCCATCGCCAAGAAGGCGGCTGGCAGCAAGATATGCCGCGTCATGGGCAAGACGACAGTGAAGGGGGGCAAGACCCAGGTGCACCTGCACGACGGCAGGAACATTCTCCTAGACGAGTCTCCAGACTACAAGACCGGAGACTCCCTGGTGATATCCCTGCCCGACCAGAAGGTCTCGTCCCACATGGAGATGAAGAAGGGGGCGACAGCATACCTCACCGGTGGAAGCCACATCGGCGAGATCGCCAAGATCAAGGATCAGGAGGTCAAGCGATCCTCAAAGCCAAACGAGACATCATTCGAAGACTTCGGGACAATCACCGACTACGTATTCGTGATCGGCAAGGAGTCAGACATACCCACGGAGGCTGAATCATGAGCGAGTCAGCGAACCCCATGCTATCGCCTGCGATAACCAAGGTTACCGTCAACATAGGCGTAGGAGAAGGGGGAAGGAGGCTCCAGCTGGCCGAGAAGGTTCTGGAGGTGCTGACAGGCATGACCCCCTCAAGGACGCTTTCCACCAAGACCAACAGAGACCTTGGGACAAGGAAGGGCGCCCCCATCGGTTGCAAGGTGACCATCCGAGACGCGGAGAAGGTCCAGTCATTCCTAAAGGACGCATTCTGGGTAAGGGAGCACACCCTTCCCTCGTACAACTTCGACTCTTCGGGGAACCTCTCATTCGGGATTTCGGACTACACCGACTTCCCTGACCAGAAGTACGACCCGGACATCGGGATATTCGGAATGGACGTGAACGTGGTCCTCGAGAGGCCAGGGCACCGAGTCTCCAGAAGGAGGAGGCGGAAGTCGAAGGTCTCCATGCCCCATAGGGTCGGCAGAGAAGAGTCCAAGGCATGGTTCACCGAGAAGTTCGAACTGAAAATTGTGGAGGAGTAAGTAGTATGGCACGCGATCATGGAGAGAAGATTGGAAGGAGCCTGGGATGCAGGCGCTGCGGAAGGAAGAGGGGAATGATCCGCAGACACGGGCTGAGACTATGCAGGCAGTGCTTCCGAGACGTGGCCCCGGATATAGGATTCAAGAAATACTCATGAGGTGATGAAAGATGCAGTTTGACCCATTGAATGATGCCTTCACGACGATATACAACGCAGAGACCGCTGGCAAGTACGAAGTCACGGTAAGCCCAGCCAGCAAGCTACTCGGGAGCATGCTCTCAATCATGCAGACCTCCGGATACGTGGGCGGGTTCGAGAAACTCGAGGACGGCAGAGGCGGCTCCTACAAGGTCTCCCTGATAGGGGCGATCAACAGATGCGGCGTAATCAAGCCAAGACACTCGGTGAAGAGGTCCGACTTCGACAAGTGGGAGTCTAGGTACCTACCAGCGAGGGACTTCGGCCTGCTGATTCTAACCACGAATCAGGGGATAATGGATCACTTCGAGGCTAAGAAAGAGAGGGTGGGCGGAAGACTGCTCGCATACGTGTTCTAAGGAGGAAAATGCATGCCAAGAGAAGCAAAGGTGTCCCACAGTATCGCACTCCCCGACGGGATGGCGGCCAGCATGGAGGGGAACACCGTGACACTCTCCAAGGAGGGAAACAACCTCTCCAGGGAATTCACCCACAACAGGGTCTCAGTAAACCAGGCCGAAGACGGCCTGGAGGTTTTCTGCAGCCTCCCAAGGAAATCGGAGAAGGCGATAGCAGGGACATGGGCCGCTCATCTGAGGAACATGGTGAAGGGGCTGGACGAGGGCTTCGAATACAGGCTAAAGGCAGTCTTCAGCCACTTCCCTATGACACTCAAGGTGGATGGAAACAAGTTCACCATCACCAACATGCTCGGGGAGAAGGTCCCAAGGGTAGCCAAACTCCCATGGACCCCCTCAGAGGTCCAGGTCAAGATCGAGGGCAAGTCAGACATCATAGTCACTGGAGCGGACAGGGAGAAGGTAGGACAGTCCGCAGCCAACATCGAGAGGGCCTGCAAGGTCAAGAAGAGAGATCCACGAGTCTTCCAGGACGGGATCTACATTACATCCAAGGGGGCATGAATATGGCATACGAAGATCTCACTGTACCGCAGCTGAAGGACCTGCTCAGGGAGCGTGGACTGCCTCTCTCGGGCAAGAAGGCGGACCTGATTGCCAGGCTCTCAGAGGCAGAGGAGCCCCAGGAGGCAGAGGAGCCCCAGGAGACAGAGGAGCCCCAGGAGGCAGAGGAGCCCCAGGAGGACTCCGAGGAAGAGTTCGAAGAAGACGACTACGACGAGGACGAGGGAGACTTCGAGGAGTGGGACGACCTGCACACTGCGAGACAGAAGCCAGTGCTAGACGACTCAACCAAGGAGGCACTCAAGAAGAGGTCCGAGCAGAAGAAGAAGCAGCCGAAGTTCCGAAGGCAGGAGTGGTTCAGGTACCGACGCCTGTCGAAGACGGGATACAGGAAGCCCAAGGGAGACGACTCGAGCATGCGGAAGAACCGGAAGTACCGGTCACCGATGGCAAGGGTCGGCTACGGCAAGATCGCAGCGGCCAGAGGCCTCCACCCCTCCGGGTTCGAGGACGTCCTGGTCCACAACTCGGGCGAACTGGACGGCCTAGACCCCGAGACGCAGGCCGTCAGGATCGGCTCCAGCGTCGGCAACAGGAAGAGGACAAGGATTCACGAGAGAGCGGACGAGCTAGGGCTCAGGGTCCTAAACCGCCGTCAGATAGATGGGAAGGGGGACTTCTGATGTTCATATCAAACCAGAAGAGAATGGCCGCCGCTATCTTCTCCAAGAAGGAGGGCAAGCCCGTAGGAATCCACAGAATATGGGTCAACCCCGACTACCTGAGCGAGGTAGCCGACGCAGTTCAGAAGGACGACGTCAGGATGCTCATAGAGGACGGCATAATCAAGGCCAAGCCAATCAAGGGAACCAGCCGCTCAAGGGCCAGGAAGTCCGCATTCCAGAAGTCGAAGGGAAGAAGGAAGGGCCAAGGTTCGAGAAGCGGCAGCGCCAACTCGAGAAGCCCACGAAAGCAGAGGTGGATGTCAAAGATCAGGGCCCAGAGGAGGACCCTAAAGGAACTCAGAGAGGAAGGCGAAATAACGCCCTCGCAGTACAGGTACTTCTACAGGAAGTCGAAGGGCGGCTCTTACCGATCCATCTCCCATCTGAAGAGCAACATAGAGACGGATGGGATAGCACTGGGGGGTGAAGAGTGATGGCCAAGGGCAAGAACCAGAGACTACGATTCAAGAGGAGAAGAAACGCCGAGACAGACTACCACAGGAGGTCAAGGATGCTGCGCAGCGGCACACCCAGAGCCGTGGTAAGAGTGTCTAACACCCAGGTAACGTGCCAACTAGTCGCATACGATGAAGGCGGGGACAAGATACTGGCATCGGTAACCGGTAAGTCCCTGGTGGACTCCTTCAAGTGGCCGGCTGACGCCTCGAGGAAGTCAGTACCAGCATGCTACCTGGCCGGGTTCGCATTGGCGACATCAGCCATCTCCAAGGGACACTCCGAAGCCATTCTGGACCTAGGTCTGGCAGCCTCAACCTCTGGAAACAGGGCCTATGCAGCGCTCAGAGGGATGGTCGAAGCAGGAATGGAAATTCCTCACTCGGAGACAGTCCTACCAAGCGAAGAGAGAGTCAACGGAGAGCACATAGGGGAGAATATTACCAAGGCAGTAGCCGCAACCAAGAAGTCGATAGAGGGTGGTAAGTGATGACTGAGGAACCAACGGTGGAAGAGGAAAATACGCAGATCGCACCCGGACTGGCGCTGGCCAGGGCCCCGGAGGAACCCGAAGACGGCTTCCGAAGGCGTGGTCCAGACCCGCTCGCCGCTCTCAGGAGTTGGCAGCCCAGGACCAGACTGGGCAGGATGGTGATGAACGGGGAGATACTCACCTACGAGCAGGCTCTGGCCACAGGATACCCAATCAGGGAGGTCGAGATAGTCGACGCACTACTCCCGGAGATGGAGGACGACGTTCTCAGCGTCAACATGATCCAGAGGATGACGGACTCCGGAAGGAGAGTCAGGTTCAACGTGCTGTGCGCAGTAGGGAACAAGGACGGCTACGTCGGGCTATCCATCTGCAAGGGCAAGGAGGTCGCCAGCACAATCCAGAAGGCAATCACACAAGCAAAACTCAAGCTGGTACCAGTCCTAAGAGGAAACGGCTCATGGGAGTCAGCTGAGGGCCCAGGAAACAGCATCCCGTTCAAGACAACCGGAAGATCGGGATCAACACGAATCACGCTGCTTCCCGCACCTTCCGGTAAGGGCCTGGTCATCGGGGACTACGGCAGGAGGGTCCTAACCCTGGCAGGGGTCGAAGACGTATGGTCAAGGTCCTCGGGCCAGACCAGGTCCACAATCAACTTCGCAAAGGCCACATACAACGCACTAGAGGAGCTAAGCAAGACCAAGGTCAGCGACCAGGTCGGAGAGAGGCTCCACATCACAGTAGGGAGGAGAAACGCATGAGCTACCTTGTTATCAGGGTCCGCAGCGACCGTGGCGTGACCAAGAAGATCAGGGACACGATGTCCATGCTTAACCTAACCAGGGTCAACCACGCCGTCCTCGTCCCCAAGACCCCCGCTTACGAGGGTATGCTGCAGAAGGCCAAGGACTACGTCACATGGGGAGATGTCGACGCAGACACCATCGCGACACTCATCAACGAGAGGGGAAGGATGTCCGGAGACAAGCAGGTAACAGACGCAGAGGTCAAGTCCTGCAGCGACCACTCAACGATCAAGGCCCTCTCCAAGGCCATCGCCTCCGGCGATGCAACCACCAAGGACGTAGAGGGAATGAAACCCGTCTTCAGACTCCACCCGCCGAGAGGGGCCAAGGGATGGGGCGGGGTCAAGAGAGCCTACTCCGTCGGCGGAGCCCTGGGATTCAGAGGCGATAACATAGTCGAACTGGCGGCAAGGATGTACTGAGGGATATTCATGGTTTCAAGGACTAACAAATTCAGAGGAAGGAGCCGCTACCACGGCCGGGGAAAGAAGGCAGGCAGAGGTGCAGGAAAGAGGGGCGGCAGAGGAAACGCCGGACTGAACAAGCACAAGGTCATGACTCGCCTGAAGTACATGCCAGGTCACTGGGGGATGCACGGATTCAACCGCCACCCGGGGCTCAGGGTAGTCAACTCCTCGATCAACCTGGGACAGGTCGCAGAGATCGCAGAAGGCGACTCCATAGACCTGTCAGAGATGGGCTTCGACAAGCTCCTAGGCAGGGGGAGCATCGACAGGGCACTCACAATCAAGGTCGCAGAGGCCAGCGCAAAGGCGATTCAGAAGGTGGAGGCCGCAGGCGGCTCCATCGAGACAGGCGACGATGGCGAAGACTGGGGTGAGTGGGAAGAGGAGTAGCTTCTCCCTACGGAGGCTAGACTATGGTAAGCAAAGGCCCGAACTGGTTCGGCGTCGTCGCCATGTGCGCGATATACTGGGGAGCACTGTACTACTGGGTACGGGACGAGCTCTCCGCAGGCGGAGACGACCAGAGCAGGGCCCTGATACTACTAGCCACATCGATCCCGTACGTCGCATTCGTAATGTGGGGGACGATGACGGACCTTCCAGAGCAGGTCTCTGAGATACCCGTCGTGGGGAAGTACGCCAAGGCCTACATATGGCTGGCAATAGTAATCTCATTCTCTTACTGGGGATGGGTCGACAAGGCAGCCTTCGGATTCCTCCTAGTGGGGGTGGTGCTGTTCGGCCTTGCCACAGGTCTGGCGCTCTCGTGCCTGCTGTACACAGGCGAAGGGGGAAGCAGGCTATACGGACTCAAGAGGCTCGTAGACGTCTACCCCAGCATCTCCAAGCCCGAGGGGCACGTCCGCTTCAACCAGAAGCTGTGGACCACGACCCTGGTCCTCATCATCTACTTCATGATGACCAACGTGATGATCTACGGGCTGTCCGACACAACCCTGGACGTCTTCTCGTCGTTCCGAGCGATAATGGCCGGAGCCTCCGGTTCAATCATGCACCTGGGGATAGGGCCCATCGTTACGGGCTCGATCATAATGCAGCTCTTCTCAGGGGCCAAGATAATCCAGCTCGACCTGCAGGACTCGGCAGACAAGCAGCTGTACCAGGGCGTGCAGAAGATCCTGGTCCTGATAATGATCCCAATAGAGTCAATCCCACAGGTATACGGTTTCCTGGACCCCTCGCCCTCGCTAATCCTTGACTACGGCGAGGGATGGGCAGGCGCGATCATCGTGTTCCAGCTGTTCCTGGGCTCCCTACTGGTGTTCCTGCTAGACGAGCTAGTCAGCAAGTGGGGGATAGGAAGCGGAATCTCCCTGTTCATCGCGGCGGGAGTGGCCCAATCGACGTTCGTCGGAACCCTGTCCCCACTGGCCACTATCGAGGGGCAGCCCCTGTCGTTCGAGAACCCGCCGTCTGGGACTCTCCCGATGATATTCTACACGCTAAGGACTGCAAGCAACACGCAGCTCGTTCAGGAGAACGGGTTCGAGATGATGCTCCTTGAGCATGCAAACCCGATAGTCGCGCTCATCTCCTCGATCATAGTGTTCCTTGTGGTTGCCTACGCGGAGTCCAGCAAGCTGGAACTGCCGCTGACCCACGGAAAGGTAAGGGGCCACAGGGGGCAGTACCCGATCAGGCTGGTCTACGCGAGCAACATCCCGGTGATTCTGATGGCAGCACTTCTGGCGAACGTGAACATGTTCACACTGCTCTTCCACAGCCACCCCACCCTCTCCACGGTCCCGATACTCGGGTCCAACGGGGCATGGAGCCAATCAGAGTGGTTCGGCTCCTACTACGAGGGGTCGACAACCCCCCATGACGGCTTCGCCTGGTACAGCTCCATGATAGGAGGGGTGAGCGACTGGCTTATTCCCCTGCTGAACCAGCAGGGCGACATCCACGGGCACTCCCTGTGGCAGATAATGATGCACGTGTTCGTCTACGTGTTCTTCATGACCGCCGGTTCGACCGTGTTCGCAAAGTTCTGGATAGAGACGACCAACATGGGGGCGAAGGACGTAGCGAAGCAGATCGAGAGGACGGGCATGCAGATACCCGGGTTCAGGAAGAACCCAGTAGTCCTGGAGAGGATACTGGAGCGGTATATTCCTCCCGTGACGCTGTTCTCCGGTGCCTTCGTCGGGCTCCTGGCAGCCGGGGCGGACCTGCTCGGGACGGTCGGGAACGCCACGGGAACCGGTCTCCTACTGGCCGTCGGAATCATCCTCAGGACGTACGAGCAGATACAGAAGGAGCAGGCAATGGAGATGCATCCTGTCCTCCGAGAGTTCTTCGGAGCAGACTAGGGCACTGCAGGGAAGCGACCGTATCCCCCTCGTCACGTTCTTATACGGCATGAAGGTCGGCGAGACGCTGCGTCGAGCTGGCGTTGGAGACCGAGCACCTAGTGCCATGACGTCTTCCATCAAGCATGACGCAGCCGAGGAAGTGCGGCCACGAGACTTTTCGTGGTTTAGGAGGTTAACCACAATTATGACTTGGCCCCCGATAGGGGGTGCAAGAGCAGGGTATTTCATGTAACGAAATGAAGTGCACCTGCGCCAATAACCAATAAGTGAAACTTGTGACAAACAGACTCTGATAGGATCAGTGATTCCGCTCACGCGAAATCCGGTTGATCCTGCCGGAGGCTACCGCTATTGGAGTTCGATTAAGCCATGCGAGTCGAGAGTCCTCGGGACTCGGCGTACCGCTCAGTAACACGTGGGTAACCTGCCCTATGCTGGGGAATAACCTCGGGAAACTGAGAATAATGCCCCATAGCCCACTACGCCTGGAACGGTGAGTGGGTCAAAGCCCCGGCGGCATAGGATGGGCCTGCGCCGTATCAGGTTGTAGGGGGTGTAAAGTACCCTCTAGCCATCAACGCGTACGGGTGTTGGGAGACATTGCCCGGAGATGGATTCTGAGACACGAATCCAGACCCTACGGGGTGCAGCAGGCGCGAAAACTTGGCAATGCGAGAAATCGTGACCAGGGAACTCCAAGTGCGTAGGGTAAGACCTACGCTTTTCTTGACTCTTCAAAGGTCTTGGAATAAGGGGTGGGTAAGGACGGTGCCAGCCGCCGCGGTAATACCGGCGCCTCAAGTGGTAGTCGCTTTTATTGGGCCTAAAACGTCCGTAGCCGGTCTGGTGCATTCGTGGGTAAATCAACCCGCTCAACGGGTTGAATTCTGCGAGCACGGCCAGACTTGGGACCGGGAGAGGTGTGGGGTACTCTCAGGGTAGGGGTAAAATCCTGTCATCCTGAGAGGACCACCTGTTGCGAAGGCGCCACACTAGAACGGATCCGACGGTCAGGGACGAAACCTAGGGGCACGAACCGGATTAGATACCCGGGTAGTCCTAGGTGTAAACGCTGTGGACTTGATGTTGGGGGCGCTCCGAGCGCTCTCAGTGTCGAAGCGAAGGTGATAAGTCCACTGCCTGGGGAGTACGGTCGCAAGGCTGAAACTTAAAGGAATTGGCGGGGGAGCACTGCAACCTGAGGATTGTGCGGTTTAATTGGATTCAACGCCGGAAAACTCACCATGGCCGACGGACAAATGAAAGCCAGTGTAACGAGCTTGCTGGATTGTTCGAGAGGTATTGCATGGCCGTCGTCAGTTCGTACCGCAAGGCGTTCTGTTAAGTCAGATAACGAACGAGACCCTCATCCCTATTTGCCAGCTGCGTCCCCGGACACAGCGCACTATAGGGAGACCGCTGTCGATAAGGCAGATGAAGGCGAGGGCAACGGTAGGTCAGTATGATCCGAATGCCATGGGCTACACGCGCAATACAAAGGACGGGACAATGGGCTGCAACTCCGAGAGGAAAGACGCTATCCCGAAACCCGTTCGTAGTTCGGATTGAGGGCTGTAACTCGCCCTCATGAAGCTGGATTAGGTAGTAATCGCGTCTCAATAGGGCGCGGTGAATATGCCCCTGCTCCTTGCACACACCGCCCGTCAAACCATCTTAGTTGGGGGTGGGTGAGGCTGCCTTAACCATGGGGTATTCGAGCCTGCCTTCGACAAGGAGGGTTAAGTCGTAACAAGGTATCTGTAGGGGAACCTGCAGATGGATCACCTCCTACGAAACTCGGAAAACCGGGGGTCGGGGCGGCTTCGGCCGCCCCGCCTCCCACCTAACCTCCAAAAAAAATTACTAAATAGCCCCCAAACAGCTGTTTTCGCTGCATTTGGGAGAAGGTATATACCTGCTACATCGCGTCAAACAGGCTATGCAGCGATTACTCGCTACAACAATGATGCTGTTAATGATGACTGCAGCCCTAGCAGGCTGTGCGGGCGACGATGACGATAGCACTGGGTTTACCCAGGAAGACATCGACACCGCGAGAGAGGAAGGCAGGGCCGCTGGAATTGCAGAGGCCACCACTCCTAGCACACTGGACGTAATCATGGAGCGCGGCTCCATGAAGTGCGGCGTGAAGGAGTCTCAGTACGGAATGGGATACCTAGACTCGGCCACTGGCGTGCGCTCGGGACTGGACATCTCCTACTGCCGTGCGGTGGCTGCAGCACTCGGACTGAACCCAGACACTGACGTTGAGTACATCCCAGCGTCGGGATCGGACAGGTTCGAGAAGCTAGCATCCGGGACCATCGACGTTCTCATCAGGACCACGACCTGGACAACCAGCCGTGACGCTGACCTGAACGCCGACTTCGCTGGAATGAACTTCTTCGACGGGCAGGGAATCCTAATCCGCGGCGACAGGTACGCAGCCGCTGACGCAGGCAACTCGGCAGCTGGACTGAACGGCGCTAACATCTGCGTCGGAATCGGTACAACCACCGAGGGCAACATGCAGGACTGGTTCTCCTCCAGGTCGATCGACTTCACTTCAGTGCCTGTGGCTGACGCCGCTGAGGCAACCCAGAAGTTCAGAGACGGAGAGTGCGACGCATTCACCGGCGACATGTCCGCAATGGTTGCCAAGAAGTGGCAGCTGGACAACGACGAGACCTGGACCGATGCACCCGCTGAGGGAATCTGGATCGCCCAGGAGCTAATGTCCAAGGAGCCTCTAGGAGCCGCTACCCGAGACTACGACTCAGACTTCAAGGACGTCGTGACATGGGTATGGTACGGAATGGTAACCGCTGAGGAGAACGGCGTAACCTCTGGCAACTACGCGCAAATGGCTACAGATGCCTGCGCTACCGTTGATGGAGGCGGAACAGCCGACCCAGGAGTATGCAGGCTACTGACCGAGAACCTAGGTCTAGGAACCGCAACCAACCCACTAGCTGGGACCTGGATGCAAGCCGTCCTAGGAGCAGCCGGTAACTACGGTGAGGCCTACGACGACGCCTTCTGCGCAGGCGACTACGATGGAGTCAGCGGATCTGACGCCATGAACGACTGCCTGATCTCCCGCGCTGGAACCCTGAACGCCCTCGTCTCAGAGGGTGGGATCCAGTACGCACCTGCAATGCGCTGATCGCATAAACGGTTAGACGGAGAAACGTAAGCCCCCGGGGGGGCCAACTCCCCCGGAGGCCCACACTAATTCTAATAGTCGGAGAGGAGCGTAGGTGAGATAATGGCCGAGTCCCCGATACAATCTTTCGTAGACCGGAGCGTAATGCCTCCGATACGACGCTCCATGGCTCGAGCATCCACTCCCAGTGGCGCGTTCAGGGAGCTCATGACGATAATAGCCTACCTCGCCGTGATCTACGGTTTCTGGCTATACTCCAACAAGTTCCTCGGGATGTCCGCCGACTACATCACCTCCATGTCAAGGGACATCACGGTCCTCGGCAAGCAGGCCAACCTGTCCTTCTACCCGATGGACAAGATGATGCTGTACTACGGAGGCTCGATCCTGGTCTTCTTCCTCCTGATACAGAACGAGTTCAGAGACATGGCCAAGGCCATCGGCAGGATCCCCCGCTACCTCCGGAGGGAGGAGCAGGAGGCCTTCGACTGGTCCACCGTCTCAACCTCCATATTCGGCATCGTGGCCTACTTGGTCTGCTACCACGTGATGGTCAACGCAGATATGGATTTCAAGGCCGGGACCCAGGTCCCGTTCTTCTTCCTAGGAGGGGCCCTCGTAGCAGGCGTCCTTCTCCTACAGGACAACATCCCCCATGTCATCTCATCATTCTCCAGGCCTTTCCTGAAACTCATCCCCAGCTCAACAGATGACCCAGAAGAGTCCACCGAGTCCGTCAGAGCCGATCGCATCGACCCAATAACGGGGGTGAAGGTCAGCGAGTACGAAGGGGAGTACAACAAAGGCTGGCAACAGTCCCTCCCGGCCTCCCTCAGAGACTCCGTCCTCAGACCCGAGGGATTCGGAATCCTAGTTTCCGTATCTGCTATCCTACTCTTCGTCTACTTCACGATGAACATGCAATTGTTCCCGTTCATCACAGATGACATCCCCGCATTCCTTTCCACGGTCACTCTGGTCGTGGCGATAACGTGGACCATCCTCCTATCCAGAGAGGGGGCGAAGCCTTCCGTCCAGTCCAAGAGGACCGCAGCCCTAGCCTTCTTCGTAATCTTCCCATTCGTGAGCTACCTTTTCCTCAGGCTCATATTCCTGCAGAACGACGGAACCAATCCTACCATGCTCAACAGGTGGGAGGTCAGGTTCGACTTCATGGAGAAGGTGAACACGTTCAAGATCAATCCATGGCCAATGGAGGCAGAGCCCAACCAGGACTCCAGGTGGGTCTTCCTCAAGGCCGGAATAATCAACTCGGCCAGGGTCACGCTCGTGAGCATCTTCCTATGCACTATACTCGGCGTCATAGTCGGGGTGACCAGGCTTTCCGCGAACAAGCTAGCCTCAACCGCGGCAACCGTCTACGTAGAGGTCTTCAGGAACCTCCCCCTGGCAGTCCTCCTCTTCCTGATATCCAGCCAGATGGGGGCGCAACTCCCCTACTTCATCGACGAGTACAGCATTTTCGAGGTCTCCAGGGTTGAGCAGGAGGGGTGCCCGGAATGCATAACCAGCGAGGCTCTAGTCTACGTCAGCAACGAGGGGACATGGATGGTCAACTTCGGTTCGTACATGCACGTCATGGTGGGAGTGGCCCTGCTGATGCTGGTCAGGGTCTGGCTCCGCTTCCAGGACAGGGTCGAGCCACGAGAGCAATCCAACCCGTCCGGACTGGACCTGGCAAGGAGGCCCTTCTCCCAAATGGGATGGAGGGCAGAGCCCCTCGCGGCAGACGTATTCCTCGTGTTCTCGCTATTCCTGTGCGGACTCACTGCGATGCCATTCCTAGCCACCGAGATGGTTGGCCCGGACCAGACTCTGAATCAGATAGCCTCCTCGTTCCTTTCGACGCTGGGAACCATCGCCCTGGTGATATACGCGTTCTACGTCAACACCAGCATCGACGATGATGGAATGAACAACCTCGAGATCGACGACACCGATTCGGGAATCAGGAGGCGGTTCACCATCTGGGTAGGTGCGCTGTCCGTCGCGCTCGCCATCGCCCTGGCCGGCGGGATATCATGGCCCGAGTACAACACTGACATCTACGAGCCGTTCGGGAAGGTCGATCCCCCAGGAAGCTGGGACATAATGGAGGGAACCGGCTTCGAGATGACTCCCGCTTTCCTCGCCATGATGCTCGGACTCACGCTTTTCACGACCTCGGTGGTCGCCGAGATAGTCCGAGGAAGCATCCAGTCCCTGCCCAGGGGCCAGGTCGAGGCAGCCATCTCGCTCTCCCTGAACCCCTACCAGAGGCTCAGGCTGGTGATCCTGCCACAAGCCCTGAGGAGCATGGTGCCACTACTGAACAACCAGTACATGAACGTCTGGAAGAACTCCAGCCTGGCCGTGGTAGTGGCATACACTGACATATTCTACGTGATACTGGTTATGATGAACAACGTGGGCAAACTAGTCCCTCTGTTCCTCCTCCTGCTGGTCACATACCAGGCAGGCAGCCTGACTATCTCGGCGATAATGAACTGGTACAACTCTAGAGTTACGAGCGTGAAGATATGACTGAGGAAGGAAGCACAAGGCAGACACCCCCGTGGGCTCGTTCCCTGCTAGAGTTTGAGGAGTCGATGGCGGGCAAGCCAGCCGCTAGGTGGGCCAAGACCAACGGGCTCGAGCTGACCGGCCTGACCATACTGCTCTCAGCGACGCTGGCCCTATTCGGCAGCGGGCCCTTCCCGACCGGGCTGTTCGACATGGCATCCATAGCCATCGAGGGAGGGGAGGTCAATGGGCGCTTCCTGCCACAGGCGGGCGCATTCAACTCCTACCTCTACGCAACTATCTCCGCAGTCTTCCTCTTCATCGCCTACTGGGTGACAATCGCCTCCATGATCAAGTGGACCTTCGGGAAGGGGGCAGGGGCCGCACTCCTCGGCCTAGCAACATCGTGGATAGCCCTCATCGTAATCAGGTACGTCAGCCACTTCGTCCTCGTAGAGGCAGACTGGGAGGTCATCTGGGCGAACAGGGTGCTCGCACTGGCAGGGCCCAGCATGACCAGCCAGATGACCCAGTCCCACGGGTCAGTGGTCGAGTGCCTCAACACCTGCTACGGGATAAACCAGAACTTCAGGCTGTGGTGGGTGCTCTACGTAACGTTCGGAGTCCTCGGCGCTGCCTACGGGACCACCGGCGAAAAGCCCCTCCGATTCGCCGTCCCGTTCACCGCCATGTCCGCTGCCTTCGTCTTCATCGCCTACAACCCGTCCTCGATCAACTACCACTGGGAAGGCCCCGTCACCAGGCTCGTCATCGCCACGCTGATCGGCTACGCCACGTTCGGAGCATCCTACTACTACTGCCTGACCAACGAGGAGTACAAGGCCAACCGGCTCAAGTCCAGGGTGGCCGTTGTGGGTGTGCTCACCTTCTTCTTCGCCCTCGTCATCATGAACCCGCCGGAGTTCGTCAAGGACATCGCCGTGTTCCTAGGCGGCGAGCCAGCCCAGGAGAGGCTCGATGACGTCGTCGCGGGGACCTACGTACCCTCGACGCTGGACAAGCTGGCCGGGGACGGGATAGAGGCGTCCCAGTGGGGCGGCCTCTTCGTCAACCTGATCATAGCGACCGCTGGCGGCGTCCTAGGCTTCGGGATCGGGGTGGTCCTGGCATTCGGACGCCAGAGCGACCAGCCGTTCTTCAGCGTCCCCTGCGTAGCCGTGATCGAGCTAGTGAGATCGGGCCCCCTGATCTGCTGGCTGTACTTCGCCGTGTTCATGATGCCCGACCTCATGGACCCGTTCTTCAACGCGGAGGACATCGTCAGGATGCTACTCATGTTCGGGATATTCGGGGGCTGCTACATCGCCGAGGTCCTCAGGGGCGGGCTGCAGGCAGTGGACAGCGGCCAGAAGGAGGCCGCCATGGCACTCGGCCTGTCCCCAATGCAGACCAAGCTCCAGGTGGAGCTGCCCAACGCGGTCAGGACCACCCTGCCATCGATCGTGAGCGTCTTCATCGGTCTGTGGAAGGACACCACGCTCCTGTTCATCGTCAACATCCTTGACTTCTTCAAGCTGTCAAAGGACATGCCGAACACCGACCTCAGGTTCCTGGGCTCGTTCCTTGAGCCCGTGTGGGTCAGCGCCCTGGTGTTCTGGGTTTTCGCATTCTACCTTTCGAGGGTCTCTATGAAGATAGAGAAGAACCTCGGACTGGTTAGAGAAGGAGGAGGAGAAGCAGCATGAGCACAGACAGCGATGAGATGATAATTGAGACAGAGGGCGTGAAGGTGAACTTCGGAGACTTCTGGGCACTGAAGGGCGTGGACATCAAGGTGAGGAAGGGCGAGATCATCGTCATCCTCGGCCCCTCGGGATCCGGCAAGTCGACGTACATCAGGACCCTGAACAGACTGCAGCCCCACAGCGGTGGCACGATCAGGATCGACGGGATAACCATCGACGACGACACGACCGTGTCCGACCTGAAGTACGTCAGGTCCGAGATCGGATTCGTCTTCCAGCAGTTCAACCTCTTCCCCCACCTAACGATCATGGAGAACGTGACCCTGGCCCCGATGAAGGTCAAGGGGATGCCCAAGAGGGAGGCCGAGGACCTGGCAATGGAGCTGCTCGAGAGGGTAGGCATACCTGAGCAGGCCTACAAGTACCCGAGCGGGCTTTCCGG
>CACAAP010000020.1:0-20529 GCA_902530535.1 uncultured Candidatus Poseidoniales archaeon | reverse complement strand
TCAATATCCACTAGTACGTGCTCATACCTTCTGTTACCCGTATCAATTGCTCCATTTGTCAATGCATGGAACATGAAAGCATCATCAGGATCCGGGGAGTGCCCAATCCTGATGGTCACTGTGTCATCGTTCACGTTCAATGCGTTGTGATTCAGTTGAAATGAGTTTTGATTCGTACTCCTCCGAGTAATAATGAAATGGACAACTTCGCAGGGGGCATTATGCCAGACGCATCTAAGCTTTCAACTGCCTCCGGACAACTGGGCCCGGTATGCGCAATTACGGGCAAGGCCCTGAAGTTCTCAGAGGCAATCGTTCTCGACGATGAGTATGTTTGCTGGGAAGCCTACATCGAAGCGACAGGAGCCTCACCATCAACAGATGGTAAGGAAGTAGGCGGACTAAAACTGGGCTAATTGAAAACTTATGGCCCTAGTCCCTTGTTTTGCCTCATGGCCGGAGGCTGGAGTAGATTCGCACTCCGGTTTTCCGAGTATTACGACTCCATATCTCCAGACTCCATTTGGACACCACCGAGGTTAAGGAACAGGGAGTGGATGTTCATCCCATGGGGCGGTGCCCCGCCTGATAGGCATCGCGCATTCCCCGACAAGACTTCACTTCATTCTTATCTCAGAACAAGATCACCACACTCATGTTTCCACAGCACCGCTTACTACGAAGATCCCTCCAAGGGCAAGATGGTTGAGAAGGGATGGTTAGGTGCAGATCTGATTTTTGACCTCGATGGGGACCATCTTCCTGGAGTTTCGGACAACGACTTCCCAGCAATGATCGATGTCATCCAGGGACAAGCCTGGAGGCTATGGAACGAATTCCTGGAACCGGAATTCGGATTCAAGCAAAAATACGCACAATTCACATTTTCCGGGCATCGAGGATTTCATATTCATTTGAGAGATCCTTCATTGTTACACTTAGACTCGAACGCACGAAGGGAGATAGTGAACTACATCAGGGGGGAGGGAATAGATATCCAATCGACGATCAATGCGGACTCTGGTTGGGGAAAAAGGGCCATTGATGGCATCGACTCCACATTGGGCCAACTTTCTCAGATATCCTCTGGAAACGAAGGAAAGACGCATACACTGAATCAACTCCACGAGATAATCAAGACCAGATCCAAATCACCTAATGTCAATCTCAAGTCCTCAAGCAAAGGTAGTATCGAGGAATTGGCGCAGCTAGCAGACGGGAGGGATGAATTCGGCCTCGACAGGATCTCTAGGCTGAAAGATGATCCATCTTTGGAGGTTTTCGGTAAACACACCCCCTTATTCTGGGAGCTCGTCAAGGGTGACTCGTCCGTAGTAATCGGTACAGCTGGTGAGACTGACGAAGTAGTAACAGTAGACACAAAGCGAGTGATTAGATGGGTTGGCAGCCTTCATGGGAAATCCGGGCTGAAAGTTACTGAATTGCCACTCAATCGCTTAGATCCAGACTCGAGCAATTGTTTCGACCCACTAAAAGAGGCAGTCGTCTTCACCGGAGGTTCTGTGAAGGTGCGAATTCTTGCAGATGATGTATGTGCTAGCATATCCGGAGAACAAATAGAGCCATCACTAGGCGAAGAACTCCTTGTCAAGGAGTCAATGGCTATGTTCCTGTGCCTGAAAGGATGGGCAGAGATATGCAAATAGTCCGTTTCACCGCATCTATGCATTAATTGACTCATCGAGTTTACGAATACGGAGAATATTGAATAGTGGTGAACTGCGGAATGACTCCGTGATTGACCCTTTAGACGATGAAGAAGACGACTCCGAAGGGTCTTCTGATGTATTGCCGCCACCGCCACCAGGCATTTCAATGCCGCCTCCACTGCCCGATTCGGAACTCCCCGAGATGCCCCCACTTCCACTTGATCCTCCGGGGCCTAAGTTCGGCTTCTCACCAGAGAAATCTTCAGACGGAGACCTACTAGACGCGGCAAACTCCCTTTCATCACCTGCCGAATCTTCAACTATGGCTGACTCTTCAGATTTCAAATCAGTCTGGAACAGGAGAAAGTCCGATGATCCTTCCATTTCTAGCAACTCCAGAGATAGCATATACAATAGGATTGAAAGAATCTCAACGGGAAAGGGCGACTCCCTAATGGAAAGGTACGCTGATAGGTTTGGTTCGGACCTAGACAGAGAGATCATAGTTCTCAGGAAGAAAGACCAGGACGATCTTGCTACGATAAAGCCTACAGTTGAGGTGATATCTGGATCGACTAACAACGAGATGGCTCTGGATGAATTCATTGAGGCAATGGAAGACTCGGATTTCATCGGTAGAGTTTCCGAGAAAACAGGGGTTTCAGTAGAGAAGATAGGCGAATTAGATATGGATTCGATGAAATCATTTTTCGAACAAGCAGATATAGACAACTCGGGCACTCTAGACTTTGACGAGTTCGTGAATGGCATCATTCAGAGCTTCCGCAGTTATGACGAGGATTTCTCACACTTCTTCACGGTAGTCAATGGATTACTCGGAGAATTGCCAGACGAGAAAACTAGTGAATTCATTTCATCAGATGGTTTTGAAGTGTTCAAGACTGTCGGGGAAGATCCTCTGTCAACAGATTCGGATACCAGAGGGCAGTTCTTCACGATGGTTAATGAACTGCTTGTCGACCTGCCTGAAGCAGTTATGAAGTCATTCACCGAATCTCAGGACTTTGAGTTGTACAAGGTGATTGCAGAAAGGTATGGTGGTTGATTGGGACTACTGGAGAAGGCTGGACAGATAGAGAGCGACAAACCCTCGGCTGACAAGCCAAAGGTAGCCGATCCTGAGAGTGTAAAAGCAGCACCAGAACCCGTTGCTCAGCCTGAGCCGGTCAAGACCAAGAAGGAAAAGAGGAGTAGAAGGAAGAAGGCTAGGAAACCTAGGGAGAAGAAGGTTAGGGCGCCGAAAGTTTTGCCGGAGGACTCTGAGCCTGCTTCTCCAACGCAGTTCAGGATCAGAAAGTACTCCGACTTCCTAGTTTCCTGGGGGTGGACCATGCCGCTGGTAGCTTTCACCGCATGGGGTAATGATTTCCAGCCTACTATCTTCGTTCTTGCTGGATTGGGTCTGATAGCATTCAACCTAGGATTCATGGCTTACTCCACAGGCAGAACCACTGGAAACTGGATTACCCGGACCACTTACATCAATTCGAAGGGTGAGAAGCCCCACCAATCGTATATTTTTCTTAAGGGCATGACATTCCCACTTGTTATTCTCGGCATTATAGCTATTCTTACAGCCACAGCAACTGGTTTATCAGAGAGTGCAGGGAAGATCCAGCTAGCTCTTGGACTGTTCTTACTCCTCCCTCCCCTTCTAGACTACCTGTTCTACAGATTCAAGAGCGATGATCTTGGACTATGGGATACCCTATACGGCGGTGTGTGGCTTGTTAAGACTGCAAAGACAGCCGAGTCAAAGGGCTGGCTGAAGAGGCTAGAGCAACTAGGAGACTATACCGAGGCTCAGGGATGGTTGTCGGATAGCGACTCGAAGGAGTCCTCTGACTGATTAGAATCTCTTCTACTCTGACTCGGAGTCATATCTTCTCTTGGCTAGTTCTCGCATATCTTCGTGCAGCACACCGTCGTCGATAGCATCTTGATCGGATTCGTCAACAATCTCGACCCCCAGGAGAGTCTCTATAATATCCTCCATAGTAACCAATCCAGCTGTACCGCCGAACTGATCCTTGGCGACTAGCAGCTGTTCCTTGTTCTCAAGTAGAATGTCAAGGGCCCTGTCCACAGAGGTATCTACATCGCACGACACAACTTCTCGACAAATCTCTGACATCTTGGTATCGAAGTCGTCATCAGCAGCTCTTCTGAGAATCTCGCTACGTAGAACTAGACCTACCATTTCATCGACATTCTCCTCGTACACAGGCATCCTGCCATGAGTCATAATGGGAATCCTATCCATCACCTCTCTGACAGATTCACTGGCCCTAGCAGAGGTAATTACAACTCTAGGAGTCATTATTTCTGTCACTTTCATCTCTCTTAGCCTCAACAGATTCTGAATAACGGCCTCCTCGTCTTCTTCTATTACGTCCGATTCCTCAGCAATATCTGCTAGTACGGATAGCTCCGTCCGGGTAACTGTCTCAGTCTCAACCTGAGGGAACGGAGCCCTCATTACCTCTATGATTACTACGATAGGCCATAGGATCCACATCAACCCTCTGAGTACATGGTAGGAGGTTACTGTAAGCCTTCTCCAATACAGAGCTCCGATAGTCTTTGGCAGAATCTCGCTTAGCAGAAGTATTGCTATGGTAAGTATTGCAGCCGAACCTGCTATGACATACTCTCCTTCGAAATTGTTCTCAACCTCTGAACCAACTCCAAGAGCTCCGACTGTATGGGCTATTGTGTTGAGAGTGAGTATTGCTGTCAATGGTCCCTCTGGGTCCTCTTTCCATTTGGACCATGTTGAGCTTACTTTCGCGTGTGTATCCTTCAATGCAACGATATGTCCATGAGAAGTGGACAGTAGTACTGCCTCAAGAATACTGCAAAGAAAAGAGGCTCCTAACGCCAGAACGGCGTATGCAATCATCAACGTATAGTCAGCCAATTCTTATGCCTCTTGGAGATTTTGAGACATCGAGAAAGGTCCAGTTTGCCTCTCCACAGCGTTTAACTCCGTACTAACGCGGGCGAACATGACATAAATATCTAACTTGACGGGGCAATGGCGAGCTGTCATGGACTACGTTGCAATTTTCATGGCATGGCCATATGCAAACGGTCCACTCCATCTCGGTCACGTTGCAGGAAACTGCCTACCTGCAGATATCCAGTATAGGTATGAGAGAGCCAGAGGTAGACGGGTACTGATGTGCAGCGGTTCGGACGAACACGGGACGCCAATCACGATAACTGCTGATGAGATGGGAGTTAGTCCACAGGAGGTTGTGGACAAATATCACCGAATAAACACGCATGCACTAGCAGATCTCGGCTGCTCGTGGGTAAACACAGTAGATCCACGTGGCATCGAGTATGGGGGCGCCCTTTACAATAGGACATCAGATGAAATGCACAAGGAAATCGTCCACGAGGTTTTCACGAATCTGATGGACTCGGGATTCCTCGAAAAGATGACTATGCAGCAGTACTGTTCAGTTTCTCAGGAAGGAGAAGTCAGATTTCTTCCTGACAGATATGTGGAGGGCCAGTGCCCAGAATGCTCAGAGGATGGAGCAAGGGGTGACCAGTGCGACTCCTGCGGTGCAACATACGAAGCCCATGAACTGGTCAACCCGAAATCCAAACTCGATCCAGAATCTGACATAGAGGTCAGGGACACGGAACACTTTTTCTTGCGTCTTAACGACTTCCAGAGCTCTCTGAGGCTCCATTCATCGGAGAAGCAGAAGGTGTGGAAGCCAAACGTGCGGGCCATGTCGAAGAATTGGCTCGACATGGGCCTCCGGCCACGTGCAGTTACTAGAGATATAGAATGGGGCATCACCATCCCACTTGAAGGAGAAGATTGGCAATCCAAAAGGGTCTATGTTTGGTTCGAGGCAGTACAGGGATACTACTCATGCGCACGCATCTGGGCTTCTAGGGTTGCCAGTACTGCAGGGCATCCAGATGGCGAGGACGCATGGAAGAATTGGTGGCAAGTTTCCGAGACTGGAGAATCACCCAAGCACATCTACTTCATGGGCAAGGACAACATTCCATTCCATACAATCATCTGGCCTGCGATAATAATGGGATTGAACGCCTCCAAATCATCAGAAGTTTCACATTTGCCCGGACCAGGAGATCTAGTACTCGAGGAAAACGTTTCTGCCAACGAGTATCTGATGCTTCAGGGAGGTCAATTCAGCAAGAGTAGGAAGCACGCCGTGTGGCTACCATCATACCTAGAGCAGTACGATGCAGACTCCTTGAGGTATTACCTATCGATAAACATGCCCGAGACTCATGATACGGACTTCAGGTGGGACGAATACGTAGATAGAGTGAACAACGAATTGATAGGAACGTACGGGAATTTCGTCCATAGGGTAATGACACTTACTCACAGGTTGGAATCCGATGAAGGAAACCCGCTTTCGAAATATGACCGCTTCTCCGATCACAGTAAGATCCTGCAGGAGGTCGAGAATCAGATTGCTAGCGCTATTGAGTCAATGGAGAAGCAGAGGTTCAAGGAGGCTCTTCGCAGCATCATGGGGATAGCTCAGATTGGAAACTCGCTACTCCAGGAAGCTGCCCCTTGGAAGTACATTAACGAAGACGAATCCGATGAGAGGAGCTCATCCTTGTCCTCACTATCACTTTCATGGAGGATTTGCTCTTGTCTCGCAGTCTGCATGAGGCCATTCATACCTTTTTCATCGGACAGGCTATGGGGAATGCTAGGAAACCAGAATGACATAGACAACGTACTCTGGGAGGATTCGATGGATGCGGAAACCAACCTCTTCTGGAACCCGGAAACTCCTAAGCCACTTTTCACAAGGCTCGAACTCGCAGAGATTCTCGAGCGAGAGAACTCCCTCATCGACAGTAAGGACAATGACGAGTCACCCCTGCCCAATGACCGGGGCGGTTACATCGACTTCGAGGATTTCATGAAAGTAGAGATGCGAACTGGGAGAATCGTTTCTGTGGATGACCACCCCAATGCGGACAAACTCTTCGTAATCACCATCGATGAAGGCTCCGACTCAACTAGAACTGTTTGCGCAGGTCTGAAGGGGCATTACGAGCCATCCGATCTGGAGGGTCTGAACGTTGTATTCGTAGCTAATCTAGAGCCTAGGAAACTCAGGGGAGTAACGTCCGAGGGAATGATACTTGCTGCAGACGACGGTGAAGGGGGGGTAAAGGTCCTAACTACAGAGGGGGATATCCTTTCTGGTTCAAGGGTGAGGTAGTCAGACACATCTCCTGCCAATTAGTACAGATGATGCCAAAATACTCGATATTGCAGCTAAGAGACCGAATCCCGGTGTGAATACCCCTCCAGTCGGCATTCCCGCCCACGAGTCGTAGAACATGACTTGGAATTCTCTGTCCCTATATTCATCATCATCATCGCAGGGGTCGATTACCTTCTCAGTCCTAGAAATCGAATAGGCATCGCCTGCAGACGTATACCCGTCGTTATCGTTGTCTGACCATGATAGCGTCCATTGGTAGCACTGGTCGGTGTAAGTGGATGACTGTTCGCTCAGTTGCATTTCAGTGACTAGTGTATCCTCAGCACCGCTATCCTCCGATTCACCATCGATTGCATAGACGCGCAAGACGATCTCGTTCAGGTTAACTTCCTCGAAGTGCTCCTCGCTGAGATCTGCAGACCATGTCTTGGCATTGCCCGAATCCTCCTCTATCTCGTTCTCTATTTTCATAGTCATCGAGGTTCGTGGGAGTGAGGTATCAATTCCAATATCAATCAACGAAGCGTCCAATATCTCTATCGAGCAACTTTCCATACCTTCAATCGATGAAATCTGTAAATGCTTCAGTTCAGGGATGCTCCCAACTAATACCAGACTCGCGACTAATCCCTCTCCCTCGTTTATTCCTTCGGCCGTATTGACTCCATCATCGTATGATAGTGTCCAATTATCCGTCCAACCAAATGGGTAATTATCGAGGAACTCATCGCATTCGGACCGTTCATCATCGCTATCGTCATCTCCCCCATCTCCCTCCTCTTCTTCAGAGAATGGGTTTTCGTATTGGTAGACCTCATCTCTCGCATAGTACCAAGATCCAGAGTCGGAATTGCCAATACGGTAGTTTATCCCGTCGGGGCCCTGTACAGTGGTTTGCTCGATAGAAATGTCCCCCATGAATCTCATAACCATGCTGCTGTACATAATTTCGTTTGTGGGATCATGGCCCATGATCATCTCCACTGAGGTCGTATTGGCATTAGTGTCGCTTTCCAATCCACCTTCTTCGGTGTTTTCTTCGACCACAATTACTCTGATGAATGCAGTATCGATACTTAGTGTAGCAATTGACGCCTCAAAGCCATCAGGGTCCCCGTCGTTGTTGCTATCCGCTAGGAACGCCTCAAGATTCTCCAAAGTCATCACGAATGGGTATTCGCACATTGTCTGGTTGCTTTCTGTGGCGCTCGAATCGTAGTTAGTCGCAATGATATCGGTGCAGCCCTCTGACTCTGCCCAGTCGTATACACCATCGTCGTCCTCGTCGTAGTCGCATGAACCATCATCATCGGTAGATGAAGAGTTGTGATTGTTGGCATTGACATCTGTGCAACCAGGATGCTCTAACGCGTCTATTATCCCGTCTCCGTCACTATCGTAGACGCAGGTTCCATCGTCTTCTGTAGCGTTCATTTCGTAGTTGTAAGCTTCAGAGTACGTGCATCCGGGGACAGGGTCTTGGACAACCGGGTAGCGGCATGATCCATCGTCCTCTGTGGCTGATGGATTATGATTTAGGGCATCCGAGTACATGCACCCAAGGATTTGGATAGGGGGGTCCGGATAAACGCAGGATCCATCGTCTATAATGGAAGATGAGTTGAAGTTAACAGCCTCCGCATAGGTGCATCCCATCGATTGTTCAGAAGTATCAATTTCAGATTCTGTGCATCCGGACATCAAAATTGGCGCTACCAGGATTATGCTAATTAGCAACGATCTCATATCTTCTCGCTGGAACAGGAGCAAATCAACCCTTTGTCCAGACTGAGTAGGTGGAATCATATTCGTTTTCCTCATCAGTCCCAACAGTCTCAATTAACTGTTGGCTCCACAGTGATCGATCCCACTTCGGGAAGAAAACATCACCACTATTATTCGTTTGAACCTCAGTAACGTGAATTTCCTCCACTCTGTCCATGAACATCTCATATATCTGGGCCCCCCCTATAATCCAACACTCATCACTTCCTTCTGCAAATGCTACCTCTATCGCTCTACCGACGTACAGGGCTGCGATAGCACCCTCGTCCTCCCAATCTGTATCCCTAGACATTACGATGTTAACTCTCTCGGGAAGTGGCCGGAATCCATCTGGTAGAGACTCCCATGTTCGCCTTCCCATGACCACCGAGTTGAATCCATCCGCCTCAGTCAAACTCTTGAAACGGGCCATGTCTCTAGATAGTCTCCATGGCAATCCATTTCCCTTTCCTATGCAACCGTCCCTATCCATAGCAACGATCATCGCTATTTTCATTAAATCACTAAACCGATATTGGAGCCGCTATGTGTGGGTGATGTTCATATCCGACTATTGATATGTGCTCGAATCTGAAATCGTCAATCGATTTTATCGATTGATCCAGTTTCAGAATCGGTAGATTAAGCGGCTCTCTAGACACCTGCAAACGAGCTTGCTCTATGTGATTCAGGTACAGGTGGCAATCCCCACCGGTCCAGATAAACTCGCCAGGCTCAAGATCGCAAACCTGGGCAATCATGCAAGTCAAGAGGCTGTAGGACGATATGTTGAATGGCACTCCAAGGAAAACGTCTGCACTCCTCTGATATAGGTTACAAGACAGCCTCCCATCGTTTACGTAGAATTGGAAGAATGCGTGACAGGGCATCAATGCCATGTCCCGCAGATCCCCCACGTTCCATGCTGAAACAATGATACGTCTACTGTTCGGATCGTTTTTGATAAGATCTATTGCGCCTTCGATTTGATCGATGACCCTACCGTCGTTCGACTCCCATTTCCTCCACTGTTTCCCATAAACTGGACCGAGATCACCATTCTCATCTGCCCACTCGTTCCATATCCTTACTTTGTTTTGAATGAGGTACTGGATATTGGTATCCCCGGAAAGGAACCACAGTAACTCGTGAATAACGCTCGGCCAATGGACTCTTTTTGTTGTAATTGCAGGAAAACCCTCGGTTAGATCGAACCTCATCTGATGGCCGAAAAGTGCAATGGTTCCTGTCCCAGTCCTGTCCCCCTTGGCCTCGCCCTCATCAAGGATTCGACTTAGCAAGTCAAGATACTGCCTCATGTAGTTTGATGTGTGAAGTTAGGTAGTCCATCAAGAATGCGCTAGGGTGCCCCCCTCATTGCAAGCGTGTTGACTAGTTGGTCTGAGAACTTGCGATACAATATCCTCATTTCTTCCTGGCGTTCATCTATGCTTTTGGCCATCATTGAATCTACCCAGTAGTCATCTATGGAACCGCCATCCGGATGAGCTGCCCATTCTGAGAATGTTATCGGGTCGTCTACAATCAAATCGATCCTCTTCCACGGCTTGGGAAGCATTGTGCCGGGAGGCATGAAGTCTCTGGCTCCAATGGACAGTGTCACAGGAACAATTGGCACATCTGGAAAAAGTGCTGCTAGCCTCGCAAAACCAGTTTTCGAGGGCTGTAGTAGAGGTGCTTCTGTCCTTCTCGATCTTGTGCCCTCGGGAAATATTCCCAGACAACAGCCACTCTCTATCACATCTACCGCTCTGGCTAGAGCATCCCTAGCACCGGAACCTCTGAAAGTCTCAATTTGACCGGTCGAAATCATCACAAATCTATTCGGTTGCTTGTCAAAGTGACCCTCTTTCGCCATGAAGTGAATAGGCCTCTGAGCTGCTAGAATCTTGATGAATGGATCAAGATTGCCTAGGTGGTTGCCACAGAATATTGCCGGACCTTCCAAAGGAACCTTGTGGCCCCCTCTTATGTGCACATTGGTCACGCTTCTCAAGATGGCGGGGACGTACTTTTCCAGGAACCTGTAGATCAGTGGGGTGGAGAAGGCCTGTCCTGTACCCTCCAACTTTACCCAGGAGCTAATATTCTTCATAGACATATCAGACAGGCCCATATCTACGCCACCGAGTTTTCGGTTTCATACTTTACAGTTGAAATGTTGAAGTGGCATAATGCCTGGTTAGTACCATGCACAGCAGATGGCGAGCCCTTTCACTAGGCCTGATCCTACTCTCACCAATTGTTGCGCCACCTGCTGTCGGGGAATGGGGGGCTGATACCTGGCTAACGAACATAATCGGCCCTGAGAGATTGGAACATGGTGATGAATTCGGGTGCCACGGGTTTGAGGGTGTGGATACTATCGAGGAAAACTGGGTAATTTCTGGATGTAGAGATTATCTCGCAGGACTCACTGACTCCTCAAAGTGGGGGAGTAATCCTGTTTCATTCGGAATAGAGGCTGACGTGCTTGATCAGGATACAGTTGACTCGCTGATAGATTCTGGATTCTTAATTGTTGGAGACTCTTTGGAAGAAGTCCCAGATGAACTCGTTTCTATGGTGAGGAACGGTGGCAGTCTGGAGAAAGGAGTTGCCGACATAGAGTTACTCGAGTCGGCAGAGGCGGACTCGCTAGTCTCTGTTCACTGGAGGGCAAGGGTTGGAGACTTCCGCGTGAGGGATGATGCTGACGTCATATCTTGGTTAGAGGACCAGCAGGTCTGGTTCACCACATGGGGGGAATGGCATTTTCACGGAATATCTGGACGGTCTACTACGGTGATCTCAGATGGAACAGTTGTAACGTCAACATCTCCTCCTTCGGAAAGGTGGAACGTCCCAGGAACAATCATGCTCCAGTTCGAGCAGGATGTCATATCTGTTTCCGACTCCAACGGTGCTGACATTCCTCTCATCCCAGTAGATTCGAGAGACCTTTCAATCGGTTGGAGGCCGATTGAAACTGGTATGCTTCTAACACAGGCCCCTGGAACAATCATCACGATAGAACTAGATGGCTCAGTCGATGCAATTGAAACAATTCCTATGAGTACGTTTAATGGACTACATCATGGCGTAACGATAGTAGGTCATCACACATCGAATCTATTCAGATGGACACAAGACTTCCCCGAATCCGTCCTTTCTTTTACATGGCTAGTCGAAAGGCCGGAGAAAGAGGGGATTAGCTGGATTATACCCGCATTCGCTGTATCGATGATTATTGCAGTGCCTGCATCCATATACTTCCTAGTGAAAAATGATGTCAGCATGATGTCTATTGATCAGGAGGAGTGATGATAGGACCTTGGATATCCACTCCCTCTTCAACCAACCTACTAATAATTCTGCTTACAGATTCGGCCGACATTGACTCAGGGGGATGCACTCCTGGTGGAAGCATTTCTGGATCATTCAACCACTCCTCTACGCAGCATATGGTTACCAATCCGGTTGAACGTGCCATAGAGTGACCGTCATCGCTACCGTGATCTTGAACAGTCCACCTCATGCTCGTGCCATCTCTTCCTTGGGCAAATACTTCCATCCATGTGAACTCGGGAGTCTTTTCGTTATACTGCCATTCTGCGATAATCCTTTCAAGGTCTATCTCAGTATTCTCAGTTTCATCGATGAACATCTGAATGTGCCCAGGCCACCTGACAGTGTATTCTGAAAGCTCTTCTGCCGGTATAGTATTCAGCACGCTCCTCAATCCATCGGTGAGAAATGCCTCCATGGATCCTTTCTCATTGACCTCGATCTCATGCCTCTCCGATAATGCGGGCAATGTGACCAGTTCTGAACCCCTGATCACTCTAGCCGGCCTGGTGTATTCAGCAATCACATCTATTGGAGAGAATGGAGCCATGTAATTCCACCCTCCAGTAGGTCCAGTAGGGTTTCCACCAACTCGAACTTCGCCTTTCTCTAGAGGGCCCATTTCATCATATGCTCTGGAAAGAAGCATGTTTGACAGACCAGGGGCTATCCCTGTATCCCATAGGATTCTTGCACCGTATTCTTTGGCCTTATCGTCATCTCTGTCTGGAGTAAACTGGCTGAAGCTGAGATCCACTGTTCTCCAGGGAAGCTCCGCGAGAGCCGTTGTACTTGAATGCCCTATGTCACCCGGTAGCATGTTCACTACGATGTCCTGAAAGGGATTGAATTCGAACCCCTCTTGGTGCGCAATCATATCTAACATCAAATCTATTGGATCCTCATCCTTCTCAAGGTGATGTACCTCCACACCAGGAATTCCGAAAACACGGAATGGTTGTGGGTCGTAAGCGTGTACGGTATGGCCCGACTCGGCTAATTTTGATGCAACGTAGGAACCGACAAGCCCCACTCCGAAGCAATGGACATTAGGCATATATCATCGTAGACGAGTTCGCTATTCGTTGTAACTGTTCGCAGTTCTTAGTGCAAAATCTAGCGATGCCTTGATTGGGTGTAATACAAGCCGCAATTCATGGTAGGGGGAGGTAACATTGATCCTTGGTCCTCTGAGCAATCTACCGACTATGATAGAATGATCGAGCAATTCGGCTTGACTCCAATGGACCTCGGGTCAATGCCAAATCCAGGAATGCTGCACAGGCGAGGAATAGTATTTGCACACAGGGATATGGACGTGATTACGGATTCGATAACCAAGGGAGATCCATTCGGAGTTCTTACCGGTCTAATGCCTAGCGGGAGGATGCATCTTGGACATAGCATGGTTATAGAGCAGGTTCGCTGGTTTCAGGAGCAAGGTGCCGACGTAACCGTTGCCGTTGCAGACTTAGAAGCACTAGCGACCAGAGGAACCTCCCTTTCTAATGGGAGGGAGACAGCGTTACGGGAGTACGTGTTGAATTATGCAGCATTGGGCTTGGACTCGGACAAGACTAACGTATACTTTCAGAGCTCCAGGCCTGAAGTTCAGAGACTGGCCTTCACTCTAGGTAAGCGTACTAACCTATCAGAATTAGACGCAATATACGGATTCGGTGGAGATACAAATCTAGCCCATGTCCAGGCGCCTCTTGTACAGGTTGGAGATATTGTACACCCGCAATTAGATGATTTCGGAGGATTAAGGCCAATAGTTGTACCAGTCGGGGTTGACCAAGATCCGCATCTAAGATTGACCAGAGATATAACTCAGAAGACCAACTGGTTTAACGTGAAGAAGAGGAAGTCTGGAGGGCTCACCGTGGCTCTTTCAGTTCAGGAAGACAATCAGGCAGAGATGGGGGTTTCCCACTCTGGTGTGATAGATATGGATTCTAGGTCGAAGCTCGTTGGAAACATTGTCGACTCAATTGCTGAACTAGGATTTTCCGATATCAAGCCTAATCCCAAGCATGGAACAATCGAGATTCCCGGCGCAACCATGGGTGATCGCTCCAGAATTAGGATTATGCTGCTCCAAATGGAGAGGAATTTGGGTGGCCTAGGACTAATGCCCCCTTGTTCCACTTACCACAGATTCGCTGTAGGGATGACAGGTGACAAGATGTCATCATCCAAACCCGAGAGTACAATCTTCATGGATGACGAAATTGAATCCATGGAGAGGAAGGTGAAGCGAGCCATCAGCGGTGGGCAACCCACCGTGGAAGAGCACAGAAGGCTTGGGGGGGATGTCTCAAAGGACGTAGCATACCAGTATCTGCAATTCTTCTTCGAAAGTGACGATACGGCCCTAGCAGAGGTTAAGTCTGAATATGAAAGCGGCAGGATGCTGGCCGGGGAAGTGAAGCAAATTTGTATAGACAGGGCCACTGAATGGCTCAGCGATCTTAAGCAAAGAAGGGATCAAATGGAAGGTAGTGTGCCCGATTTCCTAGCTCCAGATGCAATTTAGCGAATGTCGAAAACTGGAACCTCTGCCCCCATGTCCAACGACTGCTTCTCGTTTTCCATTAGCTCCCTAATGGTTGCATCATTGTGAATAATCTGGCTCCTGCCCCTAGGATCTAGAAGCTCGATAAGAAAATGAGAACTTCCCTCTTTCATCTTTCTCAGCCCCTCCAACAGTTCCATGGATGCGTCTAGTACCTTTTCATCATCCGAGTTTCCTCTCATGATAGAGCCTACAGCATCTTCGAATCTATTTATGACTCCTTCAATATTTGACACAAATCCACTGGAAGAACTGCCGGGTGAGACCTCCAAATCTAGGTCCGGTATTCTGATTGTGCCGGATGAAGATCGGACTACTCTGGCCGAGCATTTTTCTGGATCGTCCACGATTAAAGAAGAGTAACCGGGCTTCTCACCATCCGAGGGGATGAAGTCCGTATGCTTCCATCCGCATGATTCACAAATTACTGTTATTTGTGTATGCTCTCCGAAGTATGGAATTTCGGAACTCATTGCCAGCATGGTCAATGCACCGTCTTCGAGACATTGGGGACACGGTGCATCTACCTTACTTTGCATTTTTCACTTCACCCTGGCACTATCAAAAGTTGGAGGAAGTAGTAGGAGTCTGGTGTTTCCAAGTCGAACCACTTGGCCATTCACATCGTCTTCGACAAAATCCTGAATTTTTCCGACTGCTAATTGTAGTTCCATGTCCCTAGACATCAGATCTGACATCTCGATAATTACAATGTCCCCATCAGACACCCAGTCCATTATTTGTGAAATTCCGGTAACATCTTCCAGCACTGCTCTATGAATGATGACGTCTCCATCTAACCTAGGTACTGGGGCATCGGGGAACCTCATGCCCAGATCATGGTATGGCTCCCCTGGATCGATGATGCTCATTCCTTGGTCCGCTATGCTCGGCATCTCTACCCACTTAGGCCCATCATCTTCTACAGACACAATTTGCCGACATACTGTATGCCCTTGATATCTTCTGAATACGAGCTAAGGATATTTAGAAAATTTATGCTATTTGGCAAGACCGGCCCCCGTCGCATTGATAAGGGGTCGATTCTAGACAATATCACTGGCAACTCCGCCGGTGATTACTATGGATGCAACTTCTAGCGCGATAAAGACCGGTACAAGTACCGTTGGAATTACCTATGATGGCGGCGTTGTCGTAGGGGCAGACCATAGGGCTACCATGGGGCACTTCATAGCTAACAAGTCTGTTCAGAAGCTCTTCCGAATCTCTGACAATATTGCTCTAACTACAGCCGGACTGGTTGGCCATGCCCAATCACTTTCACGTGTTCTAGCCGCTGAATTGAAGCTCTTCGAACTGAAAAGGGACATGCCTATGACAGTAAAAGGAGCGGCTACTTTCACTGCCAATATCCTATCTGGAAGGCCACACTATGTACAGTTATTGATCGTAGGGGTAGATCCTTCTGGCCCTAGCGTATACAGCATCGATTCCGCTGGTGGCTCTATCCCAGACACCTACTGTGCAACTGGTTCTGGAAGTCCGTACATGTACGGTGTACTCGAAGACCAATTCAAGACAGGCATGTCCAAGGACCAAGCACTATCACTTGCTGCTAAGGCACTTCTAGCATCAGCTCAGAGAGACGCCGCAAGTGGTAATGGAATGGACTTGGCATTCATCACGAACGAAACTGGATTCACACAGCTATCCGAAGAGGAAGTGGCTACCCTCCTCTCGACTATCTGATTACATTCCCGACCTAGAGCAGCAATTGCCTAGGTTTCATGACATGAGGGATATTATGCGATTGACTCTACCCGAGATAAAGAAGAAGATTTCGAAGATTATACCCGATGGTATAGATCACGAAGTAACACTGGAAGCTGGCTCTATCGCAATCATCACAAAACAGCCTAAGGAGTTCTCTGGTGGTGGTGAGAGCCTAACTGTAAGGATTGCCAAATCTGTGAAGCGTAGGGTTGTAATTAGGCCCCATCCAGGAATACTATCCGATGAGCAGGAAGTTCACGATGCTGTCAATAGAATAATTCCTGCTGAGGCAATGCTCAGAAATACATGGCTTGATCCAGCACTATCTGAGGTTATTCTGGAATGCGATGATCCATCATCGGCCGTGGGTCCGAAAGGCTCTCACGTTAACGCGCTGAGAGATGAAATCGGTTGGCTTGTAAAGGTAGAACGTGCTCCTGCCAGAGAGAGCAGAACCCAGCACGACATCCGTCGTTACCGCAAGGAGTTAGCCGATGACAGGAAGTCCTTGCTGAAGAAATTCGGGACACGGATATATCGCCCTCAGAGACCAGGAGAGCCATGGGTTAGAGTTTCGGCACTCGGATCATATCGTGAAGTTGGGCGAGCAATGCACTTGGTCACGACTAACGAGTCCAAAGTTCTGGTCGATGTTGGAGCAAAACCTACCAATAACCAGAGCGAGGTTCAGCCATTCTTCTCGGCACCGGAACTTCTACCACTGGACAATCTAGATGCAGTAGTCATCACCCATGCTCACGTGGATCACATAGGGATGCTCCCCGTTCTTTTCAGGTATGGATACAAGGGACCAGTGTATTGCACGCCCCCGACAAGAGATCTGATGACCCTTCTCCAAATTGATTACATCAAGGTCTCACAAGCAGAGGGTAACGAACCCCCATATTCGAAGGCAGATATACAGGAGTGCATTAAGCACGTTGTAGATGTGAATTGGGGGGACAAGACGGACATCGCCCCTGATGTTAAGATGACAATGGAGAATGCAGGTCACATTTTGGGCTCATCCAGCGTCTATATGCAAATAGGCGAGGGAAAGTCTGAGCACAGACTTTTGTTTTCAGGCGACATAAAGTATGAGAAATCCTGGCTTTTCGATGCGGCTACGGTAAGGTTCCCCAAAGTTGACACACTCGTAATTGAGTCTACATATGGTGGGCCGCAGAGTATTCAGCCCACAAGGCATCAGGCTAGTCAGGAGCTCCAGGATCTCGTTTCCGACACCCTTAGTAGGAAGGGAAAGATCTTCTGCCCCGTTTTCGCAGTTGGACGGTCCCAGGAGGTAATGCTAGCAATTGATGAGCTATTCAAGTCAGGACGTGTGCCCCCTGTCACTGTTTGGCTCGACGGAATGATTACCGAGGCGAGCGCGATTCATTCAAGCCATCCAAACTTTCTCAATAGGGAGCTCAAGAAGAGCATGCTGAGAGGGGGGGATGAGAATCCTTTCAACTCCTCTTGGTTCAGGCAGGTCGACTCTAGGGAGATGCGTGAGACTATTCTCCTTGACCCAAGCCCTTGCATAGTTCTAGCTACCAGTGGTATGATGACTGGTGGACCCATCATAGAGTATCTCAAGCACTGGGCACCGGAGCCCGGAAACACTCTATGCTTCGTAGGCTATCAGGCCTCTGGAACTCTTGGAAGGAGGCTGCAGGAGGGGCATTCTCACGTTCCGTTGATGGACAAAGGACAGACACTGATGCTCGATGTGAATTGCAACATGGTGATAATTGACGGATTTAGTGGCCATTCAGATAGGAACCAACTTATGGACTATGTTTCGGCGCTAAATCCAACACCAAGGAAGATCATCTGCCATCACGGCGATCCCCAGACTTGCAATGCCTTCCGAATGGGTCTTCGTGAGAAATTCAAGGTACAGACATACGCACCTGCAAACCTGGAGACTCTTCGGCTCTCTTGATCATAGCACAGGAACGTCGAAACCAGCATCTGCAGGATCCCCCACATTGCCGTCTGTTTCTTCTTCGTTACCTTCGTCCCAGTCTTCCATTGAATCAGATGCTTCGTCAACCGAGTCATGATTCGTGGTTATTGATACTGCAACAGGAATAGGCGTAATCAGTACCAGTGCCCAGGCTTCAGGGGTTATAGTGCCCTCAACTATCATGATTACTACTGATATCATTGCGATTGAACATGAAATCGCAGCCGCTATTACGCTTCTCGGCATATTTTCGTATTGCTCTGAGCAGATGTTTGTTATCTTTGTAACGACAAGGTGATGAACCTTGGATTAATTCAACTTGTATGGGACTCGACTGGTATCTAGTTAGGTGTAAGTGCGGTCATTCCTTCGGACATAGAAAGGGGACTAAAGCAAAATGTACAATATGCGGCTCTAACGAAGTGACTAATGTCCATCAGTTCTCAGATTCAAGATCCCTGGCAAATGCCGTTTCTGATGCAAATCTTCCGAAAGAACTCGCAAAAGAGATGTCATTAAGACTCGAATCCAAGTCTGCTATTGAAGAAAACAGACATCAAGGTCCCGTTAGCATTAGGGAAAGGGTCAGGGGCACATTGCGTAGTGCGACCGATGAACGGGGAGTTTTACGAATAAGCGCCATTAGAAGAGAATTAGACAGTGCTGGTCTCGATGCAGAATCATGGGAATCCATCATTGGAGGCGCAGAACTGGAGGGAATCTTAGTTAGATGCAGTAATGACTCATGGAGATGGGTCTAGTAAAGTTCATGACCACAACTAGTGCGCTTTGAGTTAAGGGGCCTGTGGGTTAGTCTGGTCTATGCTTGTTGCTTTGGGAGCAATAGACCCTGGTTCGAATCCAGGCAGGCCCACCACATGCCAATCTTTCTAATGCAGGTTGGAATCGACAATCTATGTCCCGAGACTCGGCTTCCATAGGCATTGGGGCTATGATAGTTTTCATTGCACTAATTCTTGTTGCAGCCGTAGCTTCAACAATAATCATCAAATCGGTCGAGGACCTCCAACAAAAAGGTGAAGATACTAGCTCAGATACTCGTTCCTCACTGTCCAACAAGATTAGTGTAACTTCGGTGTACCTCCAGGGCGACTCCGATTGCGAGGCACAATTATTCCAGCATGGTGGATTCTCTGGTTGGTCTGCCACTTATCCTGTGGGTACTTATGGCGGTGGCAATTTCTTGGACCCTGATGGTGATGGTAATCCAGATGCAGTTTCGAATGATGCTACTTCGATAATTATCGATGCTGGATGCGAAGTAATTCTATATGATGGGGACGATTTTAGTGGATGGTCAGCAAGGTTAGGTGGTGGCAGCCACACTCTGGCAGATATTAATGCAAATGCTCGCCCAGTAAATTGTGGTGGCGATTGTAATGACGAGATTTCCGCACTGAAGGTGCTGGGATATAAGATGCAAATTCATATGACCCCTGCAGCCGGATCCGGAGCTATCAATGCCGGAGATATTCATTGGATAGTCACTTGCGAATCAGAACCGTTTGCAGGATATGACACAGATAGCATAGTTAGTTCCGCCCCCTATGGAGCCTCCCTCCTCGATGGGACCAATACAGCGGGCGTAAATGGTAATTTTGTCAATACCGAAATTATTGAACAAGGCATGAATATCAAGGTGGACTTAGGCCTCAAGAATTGCTATCCGGAAGATGGCCTAAACATGAAGCTAACAATTGCTATTGATGGCGGATCTACATCATACTACACTTTAGCATTCAGAAATCTGGATGTAGGTACAAATGTATTATTCAATCCGTGAAACTATTGCAAATGAGTATTTATGGCGTCAATATCGAATTCTGAAACTGCTACTCTAATTGCTTCTTCTTTGGTGAACCATCTGGCTTCTTCTATCTCATCATCCTTGGGAGATATATCTTGTCCTTGCAAGTCATCCTGACACTTGTAAGTGAATGATACCCAATTTATCCCTTCATCATTGAAGATTTTTGCTTGGACTATTGCTCCTTCGACATGTTTAATTTTTGCTTGCTTGTTCAGGGGGTCTGGTATGTCAATCACTACCCCTAGCTCTTCTAGGGCTTCCCTCACAGCCGCCTCACGAGGGTGCTCACCATAGTCGACGAATCCTCCAGGGAGTGTCCAGCAACCAGTGAAGAAACCTCTCGAAACCTTAGCCAACAGGAC
>CACAAP010000019.1:0-20610 GCA_902530535.1 uncultured Candidatus Poseidoniales archaeon | reverse complement strand
ATTGCCAGTTGGTTCAGAAACGGGCTAGTTTCCGGCGCCTCCCTGATTTGTGGGGGGTTAGTGTTGCTTTTACTCGCGATGTTGCTCGCAATAGCCCTGCCGGATCAGTCGGAAGAACCAGTAAAAAAGAAGAGAAGCGGGCCAACCGCCGAATGGCGGGCATACTCCCTTTCTGGCCAGGAGAGGGGAGATGATGGCATGCCCAAGGCATTTAGCAGACATTCCGAGAGGAAGGATCTCTTTAGGAAGCCCAGAAAGGGAAATGTAATCGGTGGCGTCCATAAGTCAGGTGGATTGTATCTGGAGGGATGGAAGTCGGAAGACTCAGATGCTGCATACAAGAAAAAGGTGGAAGACAAAAGGGGAAGATGACTCATAGGAGCAGAGGAACGAGCATCAGAAGTATCCCCACCATTACAATTGCTCCTACTGACTTGATGAGAAGTCCGAATATCGAATCTAGAACCATGCCGCTGTAGGGCTTACGAGCCTTTCTCACGTAGACCGGAGAAACCTCTTCTTCCTCCATAACCTAGCCTCAATCATCCGGATACAATTTGAAAACCGGAATCGGGTTCATTTTGTGCGAATTTGATTTATTCAGCCTCTGGTAGATATCCAACACCTTCCTTTCGCGTTCAGATAGATCCACCCTTTTCGGGCCGGCAGACTCTTTCATTGCCCACTCAACCTCTTCGTAAGTTGCCCCTATCTGATCTTCGTCAGTCCTCCCGTCATTCCATAGGCCGTCTGTAGGAGCAGCGTCCAGAACCTCCCTGATTACTCCCAGTTCTTCTCCTATCGCGTAAACATCAGATTTGTACAAATCAGCAATTGGTGAGATATCTACTCCTCCATCTCCATATTTAGTGTAGAAGCCGATTCCGAAGTCTTCTACCTTGTTTCCAGTTCCCACTACTATCCCATTATTGGAACCCGCAACAGCAAACAGAGCGGTCATTCGCAGCCTTGCTCTAGAGTTAGCCAGGGATAATTCGGTCACTTTCTGGCCATCCAAATCAGAACACAACTCCTCATATGTGTTCGATAGATCTATTTTCGAACTTTCCACATTTTCCCATTTTGACACTAACCACTCAATATGGAGGTTTGAGAGATTATACTGGCCCTCGTCCTGGTGGATGGGCATATTGACTACAATTGTCCTTATTCCCGTCATTGCAGAGAGTGTGGATGTGACTGCGGAATCTACCCCTCCAGAAACTCCGACAACTAGCGTTTCCAAACTATTTCTATGGGCGTAGTCGGATATCCAATCTGAAATGTCATTGGCAACTTTACCCCAGTCCACCATGCTGAAACCTCAGTGACAGGCAACTCCGAATTTCTTAAGTCTCCAGTAATTGTAAGGCCAAGGTGTGAGAAAACCAGCGATGAGCATGGGTAAAATCACCCACCATGTCAACTTAGCACCACCTGTGAGTACGAAATCAGTCACATTCATCGCTGCCTCCATTGATATCATCGAAATAAGCGACATTCCAATTGCCACCCTAAATGCCTCGTATAGGGGCATCTGGCTTAGAAGGATGAAGGTCTCTAGAGCTATTGAAGTCATTATCCCGTTGAACATTGCGAGTGCCATAATCATCATTGCACTCCACCCAGAATCTGTGAATATGAACTGGAAAGCCGCTATTGTTCCGAAGTCACCGATACTACATCCGATTAGGCACCACTTCGTGTTATTTGCAGACTGCCACCAGACCGCCGAATCCCTCCAGTGGAAGTCTTCTCCTTGACCATCAACGGTATATCCCACCGATCTCACGGCTGTACTTAGATCCTCTCTGGAAACTCCCGAGTGGCTAATTTCAGCAACTCCGTCCTCGTGACTAACGTCCGCCGAGGCCACTCCGGATAACGCCTCTAGAGATTCCTTTACTCTGTTTGAGCAGCCATCGCAGGTCATCCCTCCGACATCTAGTCGAACAGTCTCTGCCATGATAATTACCAGCGCATTGGGCATTTGAAGTCTTGCAATTAACGACCTTTCCTCTCCGACTAACTCCCCCTCAAGTTCAAGACGAACTCATAGGTCCGAATGGCCAATGACAGTCCCCTCATCCCCCGGAGAACTCGATCCAGTTTCACTGGAGAGTTCCCTCATGGAGACCTGGGAGAAGGAGTCAACATTCTCCGAATCAATAGAATCCAGGAGGGAAAAGGACTCGCCATTCACATTCCTGGAAGGGCCACCAACCGCCAACGGCAGACCAGGAATTCATCACGTCCTATCCAGGCTATTCAAGGACATGGTATGTAGATGGAAATCTATGCAGGGGCACTTAGTGGAGAGAAAGGGCGGATGGGATACACACGGGCTCCCTGTAGAGATAGAGGTTCAGAAGCAGCTAGATCTGATGTCGAACGAGGCCATTGAGGAATTTGGCATGGAGGAATTCAACAAGAAATGCAAGGAGAGCGTTTGGACCTACGAAGAGGCATGGAGGGAGATGACTGAGAGGATGGGCTTCTGGGTAGACATGGAGGACCCATACGTCACTCTACATGATGAATACATAGAATCGGCATGGTGGTCACTAAAGCAGATGTTCCAGAAGGGACTATTGTTCCGTGGACACAAGGTGCTTCCTTATTGCCCTCAGACTGGAACGAGTTACTCAACTCACGAGGTCTCACAGGGATACAAGGAAGTCACAGAACCCGCAGTCTTCGTGAAGTTCAGACTAGAAGATGACAATGCTTCAGTTCTTGCATGGACTACCACTCCGTGGACTCTCCCAGGAAACGTCGGATTGGCCGTTGGACCAGATGTGACATACTGCAGAGTGAGAATCACTGAACCGGCTTCCGAGTCATGGGAAGGACGCGGAGGGGGCGAAGTTGGCGAGGAACTGATATTGGCCAAGGACCTTATTGGCAACGTAATGAGAAATCATGCCGACGTGATAGAGGAATTCCCGGGCTCGGCTCTTGTCGGAAAGTCATACTCGCCCCTATTCCCAGGTGCAATTGACAGGGGATCATCCGAGTCAGCTTGGACGATTGTCTCTGCAGACTTCGTCACCACCACCGATGGAACAGGGGTGGTACATACTGCTGTGATGTACGGTGAGGATGACTACAGGTTAGGGATGGAGGTCGGATTCCCGGCACAGCACACAGTTGGGATGGACGGGTCTTTCGTTTCCGGAGTCCATGAGAATCTAGATGGACGATACGTGAAGGACTGCGATGACGAGATCATCAGCCTACTGGATGCTCGGGGACTTTTGTACAGGGAGCATGATTACACTCACGACTATCCCCATTGCTGGAGGACAGACCACCCTCTTCTATACTATGCAATGGACAGCTGGTTCGTCAGAATGACGGCTGTCAGGGATCAGATTCTTTCTCATAACTCTAGCGTCGAATGGGCCCCCGAGTGGACTGGGACAAAGAGGATGGGCGAGTGGCTATCCAACATCAAGGACTGGGCCATCAGTAGGGAGAGGTATTGGGGGACTCCCATTCCAGTATGGATCTGCCCCGATTGCGGGGCCGAGCACTGCGTCGGAAGCATCGAGGAGATGAATACGATGAGTACCGAAGCCTCCCCTACTCCCCAGGAACTACACAGGCCATATGTCGACGACGTGAAATTGGTTTGTACGAACAAAGAATGCTCAGGCGAGATGGTCAGGGAGCCCTATGTCATGGATTGCTGGTTCGATTCCGGATGCGCTTCGTTCGCACAGTGGCACTATCCATTCGAGAACGAAGAATTGTTCGAAGGATCGTTCCCAGTAGACTACATCTGCGAGGCTGTAGATCAGACTAGAGGCTGGTTCTACTCTTTACTTGCGGTTGCAACCACGGTGTTCGATGAGCCTTGCTTCCGTAGATGCCTATCCTTGGGGCATATACTGGACAAGGACGGAAAGAAGATGAGCAAATCAAGAGGAAACGTTGTGAACCCATGGGATCACTTCAACAAGGAGGGAGCCGATTCCATCAGGTGGTACATGACCACACAAAGCGCACCATGGTCCCCTACTAATTTTGATCCCAATGGAGTTCGGGAGTCGTACGCAAAGATGTTCCTCACCCTCTGGAATGTCTACAGGTTCCATGCCGATTATGCGGTCCTGGATCGTTTCGATCCCGATGAAGACTCAGGCTTCGTTCCAGTTGGTGAAAGGAGTCCATTGGATCGTTGGATACTCTCCAAGGTCACCGAGATGGCCGATGACTATCACTCGAACTTCGTCTCATGGGACTTCCACAAGGCAGGAAGAGGGTTGGAGGACTTCGTTGTCAACGATCTCTCAAATTGGTACGTCCGTAGATCAAGAAGGCGGCTATGGGATGAGGCAGATAGCAACGACAAGAGAGCGTGCCAGCACACCTTGCATGAGGTTCTACTAGTGGTTTGCAGACTCATGGCACCGGTATCCCCCTTCACACCAGATCACATCCACAGGAGCCTGACCGGCTCCTCAGTCCATCTTGCCGACTGGCCGGTCGGCTCGAAGATAGTCGACAGATCACTCCCCAAAAGGGACTTCGGGCTTGAGCAGGAGATGGCTCTAGTGAGGTCCCTAGCAGAGGCAGGTAGACGAATCAGAGTGGATTCGAACAGGAGGCAGAGGCTTCCTTGCAGGACAGGATGGATAGTCGGGGGCCCAGATATTTCGCTCTTCAGCGAGATACTAGCAGAGGAGCTCAATGTAGAGGTACTTTCTACAGAGAGGGACCTCGATGCCTTCCAGAGAATAGTCCTTGAGCCAAATAGGAAGGTACTCGGAGCCAAGTGCCGTTCCGATCTCCCAGACGTTCTGGCCCAGCTAGACATGGCTGACCCCGAAGAACTACTGCTCGAGATAGAGGCGGGAATTGCCGCACTGGCAGGATACGAGATCACCATGTCCGACATTGAGATCAGGAGGGTCGAAAGGGAGGGTTTCGCCGCGCAGACTCTATCTTTTGAGGAGGGCGACGTATCCATTGTCCTGGATATGCACACCGACTCAGACCTCCTATCGAAGGGACTAGCTAGGGACATTACAAGAAGGATCCAAGCCAAAAGAAAGGAGCTTGACTTGCAGGTAGAGTCTTCGATAGTACTGTCGGTTTGGATTGAAGGAATGGAATTAGAGGATAGGGATTGGCAGCATATTACATCGGAGACTAGAGCCGGAGAGTCCTCACTGAACCAAGGTGAATCCTCAGCAGAATCCGATAAATTCGAGGTCGATGGGACTATTGTCCACTTCCAAATTCGTTGAAATTGAGACTATAGATAGCGCTCGGGAATCAACATCTCAACCCCGAAGAGTGGGTCGGGATCGGTCGAGTCATGGTATGCAATGAACGATCCTCCATCCGGGAGTATCCCCATACTGGCGAAGTCGAATCTAATGTCATTCCCCGCTCCAGAAGTAGAGTCAAGATCCCCCTGTCCGAGATAGGTAAGGACGTCAGGCTCCAAGCTCTGGGAGAACTCACGCACATGGTAGGCAACGTCAACGTCCGGTCCATCTGCGCTCTGGAACCTAACGTTAAGCACGAATAGATCATGCACTCCGCTAGAGTGGAATTCCCACTCCTCGATCTCAGTGGCACTCTCTGAGAGATTGTATGTCTTGTTTTCCCACGTCTCCCCGCCATCCCATGAGAGCATATGCACGAGAGAGGTCTGTCCCGAGCTTACGCAGTGCAGGGCAGTAGACGAGTCAAATGCGCAATACTGTGACGGCAACGAGGAACCATTCAGCGTCACTCCCGTCCACCAATTGAGTGAAGTGTCCAAAAAGGCATCACTTCCATCAATGAAGTAGCTTGGAAAGTACAGGCCACCAGAGGGAACTGGAAAGGCCCTCATCTCTTTGTGAGGCTTAGTGAAGTCCCACTCTTGTCCTAGGCTTTCGTGACTCAGATCTACCTCCATAACGTCCAGGCTCTCATCTCTATCTGGGAACCCGAAATAATCGTAATTCAGACCGTCAGTTGATATCTGCCCTCCAACATTCTGGACCTGGTGCCAGAAATTGGAAATAACTAGACTGGCCCAAGGTCCGTTGCCATATAGTCCGCCGTTTATCGGGCCCACTACCTCGACCTGCCAAGATCTATCATAGAATGGCTCTGGAGTCCTATTGAAGCACCAACTCCACTCCTGGTCCTCAGCGTCATAGAAGAACGCGTAGAATTGGTCAGCTCCGCTTGCGCTCGGGTAAGGGAACCAACCCATCGAGATAAGATCGCCATTGGTTGCCTGAACTATGCTTCCTTCTCCTAGGCCTTCCTGTCCGGGGACCGTAGGCTTTGGCTCAAGACATCCCAATTGGGAGAAAATAGTAGGCCTATATTCCTGCCAAGTCAGACCCCTGTCCTCGGACCATGTCGGATATTCCCCGCCAAAGTTTAGGATCCATCCCTCCTTGGTCGCTGCTAGGTAATGCTCGCAGCAGTTTCCCCCATGCTCGTTTCCGAACACTGTCCATGTGGCGTTCCCCCAAGTCTCATTTTCTACTGGATCGGCTACTACGAACATACGCGGATCCTCGTGCCCGCTTGGGTCAATTAGAACATAGTCGCGATTCCAGTCGAACTCCTGTTCGCTCGAGGTTACCTCCTCAAGACAGCCCGGCAAGAGCATCATCAGTGCCAAAGCCAGAGATGCTATGATTCGACCCGATCTCATTGAGAGCACGTACTTCCGTGATGACGGTAATATATCGCACTTTCATAGAATTGATGACTATTCAATTCTCCAATTAGCCCCGTTGGGGCCATCCTCGACTATTACTCCCATTCCTGTTAACTCATCGCGAATTTCATCTGCTCTCGCCCATTCCTTGGATTCCCTCGCTTCATCCCTCTCCATAAGAAGACTCTCGACATGCTGGGAGATCTCATCCTTCGCACTCTCCTGGCTCTGCATTTTGCCCAGAACATCAGAATCCTCGGGAAGAAGTCCCAGAACATCTCCAGCGTACTCAGAAATCCAGCTTACGGCCCCAGCAATCTCTTCAGACTCCCCTCCGGAGTCTAGCAGGCCTCTCATTCTCTTGGCCACTGACTGCACTTCGACAAGGGCGACTCTCGTATTGAAGTCGTCATCCATCCCCGACTCAAATCTACTAGTAGCTTCTTCCAACCAAGAGAATCCCCGCCAGTCCGCGCTCCCTTTCTTAGCCAGCCCTTCTCCGTAACACGTTACAAGCCTGTGGTGATGAACCTCCGAGTCGTCTATCATTACCTGATTGAAGTCTACTGGCTGACGATACGGGGCGTTGATCAGAGTGTATCTCAATACAAGGGGGTCAACATTCTCCAACGCCTCCGATATTGTCCAGAAGTTACCCAATGACTTGCTCATTTTCTCTCCATCTACGTTCACCATGCCGTTATGGATCCAGTACTGCACCACTGGATTGTGCCCCAGACAGCATTCTGACTGGAAAATTTCGGCCTCATGGTGTGGGAAAATGAGATCGGAACCGCCTCCATGGATGTCGAACCTCTCCCCGAGATGCTTGAGTGACATCGCAGAGCACTCAATATGCCAACCCGGCCTACCCTCTCCCCAAGGGCTCTCCCACGAAGGCTCTCCAGGCTTCGCCATCTTCCATAGAGCGAAGTCCCTATGGTCCCTCTTTCCAGAACCGGTTTTGTCGACCCTCCCACCAGCCCCGGATCTGACCATTTCCAGGGTTTGGCCGGTGAGCTGCCCATACTTCTCTGGGGAAGTATCAATTTCGAAGTATACCCCATCCACGGCTAGGTACGCATTGCCCTTCTCAATAAGTGACTCAACCATCTCGATAATTTCTGGAATAGTTTCGGTTACTCTTGGGTATGCATCCGCTCTAATTACGTTCAGTGCATCCATAGATTCGAAGTAGTCTTCGATGTACCTGTTGGAAATTTCTAGGAAGTCAACACCCTCTTCATTGGCAGCCGCGATGATCTTGTCATCAACATCCGTGAAATTCGTGATATAATTGACTTCGAAGCCCCTCTTGCGCAGCCATCTTACTATGATGTCGAATGAAATAGCCTGTCTAGCATGACCAATGTGACTAGGCGAGTAAGGGGTAATCCCACAGGCATATAGGCCAACCTTCCCCTCTTCTAGAGTCACCAATTCTCTTTTTTTCCGAGATCTAGTGTCGAATAACCTGACTGCCACTACCTATTGACATGGCACTTCAGACATCAACCCCTCGCTGCTTTAATTAGTGCAGAGAATAGTAAGTCATGTCCCTTTCTTTCTGGGTGCCATTGAACTCCTAAGCAGAATTGCTTGTCCCTACGCTCCACTCCCTCTATTAGGCCATCATGCTCCGCTCTTGCTGAAATCTCCAAGCTCCCAGCATCTGATACTCCCTGATGATGTAGAGAGTTGACTTTGAACGACTCCCCCATGATGCTTGCCAATAGTGAATCCCCTTCCACGACTACTCCGTGCTCAGTAGATTTTCCACTGAAACCACCGTGACCCTCATGCCCAGGAGTGGTGTCAAGATGCTGATGCATCTTACCGCCATGTGCAACACTTAGGATCTGCATTCCTCTGCAAATGCCCAGAAGGGGCAAGTCCCTCTCAACAGCCTCTTCGATTAGCCCCATCTCTGAATAGTCCTGCTCTGGGTAGAATTCTGTAGTCATCGGACCGGGCTCCTCGTTGTAACTGGCTGGCGAAATGTCCGGGCCCCCAGAAACTATCAGCCCGTCTATCGAATCCAACAGGCTGGTCATGTCTCCTGCAGGCGGAATAATCATCGGCACACCTCCAGCTTTGTCAACCATTGACACATAAGCCGAAGGTAAGATAGCAGCATGCCTAATCCAATTGCCGTATTGGGCTTCCCTCATGAAGCAGGTAATGCCAATGATTGGCTTCATCCGATCACCGAGGACTCTCTTTCTAGTCTGGCACTTCTGAATGACATAATTCCCACGACCATGAAAGAGATCCCTACCAGAAGAAGTAGAAGATGGGAGACAATTCCAAGCCAGGACATCCCATCAAAAGTTGTTACTATTCTAGCCCCTCCCAACGCCATCAACAGCCCAAAAACCATGGATGCATGCATGTAGTGGTGCTTGTTAGCAGGATTTCTCACTGAAAGGAATCCAAGAACGAGCATCGGCAATCCGAAGAAGGCAGGAATCATCGCTGTAATCGATGGAGGGTCCGCACTCTGGATGGAATAAGCAATCACCCCCCATGCGGATAGAATTGCACCATCCATAATCGCAATCTGGGGAACGGTCATCCCGAACATCCTGAACTCTGAACTCATGATCTTCGGCGAGTGTTCAGATTAATGATTGTCTCGACTAGAGGGCCTGAATTAGGACAGAGGATTTAGCTATGTCTGACCATGAATCTCATTGTCCTTGGCCACAATCTGTTCCCAGAGCAGTTCAGCAACGTCCATTACTTCCATCTCAGCTCCAACTGAGTCAAGCCCATCCTTGACCATAATCGAGCAGAAAGGACAGCCTACAGCTACTGTATCGCAACCAGTCTCTGCGAGCTCCTTGGCCCTGATTTCGTTTACTCGCTTGTCAGCATCCTCCTCCATCCACATCTGCGCACCACCGGCACCACAGCAGAAGGAGTCCTTACCACTCTTCTCAGTCTCGACATCTACTCCCCCTATCACACTCCTAGGTTCATCGATGATCCCTCCTATTCTTCCCAGGTAGCATGGGTCGTGGAAAGTAATGCTGCGACCATTCTTCTCAACCTCGGGGAGCTTCCCCTCCTCCTGTAATTTTGCTAGAATCTCCGAATGATGGAATACCTCCAACTCTTCTCCACCATAGTCCCCGTACTCTTTTCCAAGTGTATGGAAGCAATGTGGACAAGAGGCAATGATACGCTTTACGCCTAACTCTTGGAAGGTCATCAAATTCGTCTCTGCTAGCATCTGGAACAGATATTCGTTCCCAGCTCTCCTTGCTGGATCTCCGGAGCAGCCCTCTTGCATCCCTAGTATTCCAACATCTAGTCCAGCTTCCTTCAGAAGTGAGATTGTGGATCTAGCTACCTTCTGGTTTCGTTCATCAAAGCTGGCAGCACAACCTACGAAGTAGATGTACTCAGCAGGCTCCCCTATCTTGACATCCAGATCGGAGGCCCAATCTGCCCTCTCATGTTCTCCAAAACCATACGGATTAGATGCAGATTCTATGTTGCCCATCGCCGTGTTTAGAATCTCTGGATATTCCATAGTCTCCATCATTGCGTTTCTCCTCAAATCCGTTAGTTTCGGAACATGTTCTATGTAAAGTGGACACACATCAACACAAGCATTGCACGTGGTGCACGCCCAAACCGCCTCATCGGTAATCCGTTGCATCATCGTCTCATCGGGAGTCTCTCCAGAGAGAAGAATTGGAGCGTGCTCGTTAGCGTAATCTCTGACGTCATGAATAACTTGCATTGGGTTCAGACCCTTTCCTGAAGCGTATGCGGGACAAACGTCCTGACACCTAGCACAGGAGGTACAAGACCATCCGTCAATTAGTTGCCTCCAAGTGTACTGGGTGTATGTGCTAACCCCGAAAGAGTCTATGTCCAATTCCTCCAGTGGCACGGCTAGACCATGCTCATCGGTATCAAGGGGGCGCATCTTTGCAGCAGGTCCGGTATCATGGAAGAATACGTTAGGGACGGCCATCACCAGATGCATATGCTTTGAAAGAGGGATCAGGAAAAGGAATACGGATATTGCTAACATGTGCAACCAATACGCAGCTACTACGGTACTATCTGATAGGCCATAGAGGCTGAATTGGTGGCCTATGGGCTCCCAGAAGGCACTGGGATCTTCCTTAGACTCTACCATGAATGACGTTGTGGTGATTGTGAAAATTAGTAGTAGGATTACGTTTCCTTCCAACTGCGACTTACCTTTGAGCTTCTCAGGAGTGAATACCAGACGACGAATCAATGCCGAGACACATCCAATAAGTGCCATCGTGTAGCCCAGTTCGACCATCCCGTTCCAAGGCCCAACAAGAACATCCGGCAGCAATTTTCCAGAGAAAGCATTAGCTGTAGCCAGATCAAACATATCAGATGCTAGCATCAGGAAGCCCCAGAACATCAGAACATGCATCGTCCCTGCAACACGATCCCTCAGCACTTTCTTCTGTCCCAACCAACCTACGACAAATTCCCTGACCCTGGGCCCCCATGAGTCAAATCTCGAGTCCGGAGCACCAATCATCACTAGACGCGTTGCCTTCTGTACCTGATAGGCGAAGAATCCGATTGACAGACCACCCATCAGGAGCAGAATCATCCAACCATCTAATGGCCCGTAAGTCTGCAAGAGGGGGTGCTTCATCTGTGCTCACCTAGGTTTTCCCTAATCTGTCGCCTACAAACAAGACCTTGAAACAACCGCTAAAGAGGCCAACACTCATGTCCTAATGTGCAGGCCACAGGATATGCCCAGCGCATTCGCACCAGGCAAGTGCATCCTTTTCGGAGAGCATGCGGTAGTCTTCGGTCATCCTGCTGTAGCCGTGGCCATTGAGCAGGGAGTAAGAGTTAGTGTGCAAGGCTCCAATGAATGGCGACTCGAGGGTCAGCCATTCGAGCCCTCTAGGCACCCCCACATTTCACATATAATCCAGAACATCTTCCAGTACAACGGACAACCTCTGGATATTGATGTACAAAGCTCACTTTTCTCAGCTGCTGGGATGGGATCTTCCGCTGCTCTATCAAATGCCTTCGGCGCTGCAATGCACTCACATCTGAACCCCAGCACCCCCCTCGATCCGATTAGATTGGCGAAAATGGCTCACTCTGCGGAAGCAACAGCCCAGAAGGGAAGAGCCAGCCCGACAGATACAGCGACCAGCGCTCTTGGGGGATGTGTAGTAGTTTCAGGAGAGCATGTCACAGGCACTAGGCACGTTTTCGATACTAGCTTGGAGACTCCTGAAGGATCGCGGAACTGGGCGATTAATGTCGTCGACCTTCCTGTAGATATTGGTGAAGCCTGGCTAGTAGTGGGATACTCTGGTACAGGCTCTCCAACTGGTAGGATGGTGGCCAAAGTAGCGAATCTAATCTCTGAGTCTCCACAGAGGATGGAGGAAATGGAGGCTATTGCGAATATTACGAGAGCGGGATTGACAGCGCTCTCTGCTGGAAATCTGGAGGGCTTGGGAATAGCAATGGATGCTTGCCACGAAAGCCTCAGGAAGTTGGAAGTCAGTACCAAAAAGTTGGATCGCATGGTCAGTGCAGCAAGGCCCCATTCTCTAGGAGCAAAACTTACTGGTGCCGGCGGAGGGGGATGCATGGTGGCACTCACCCAAGATCCTGCTAGAGTTTCGGAGGCTATCGAGATTGCCGGGGGCAGCCCCCTACAGACAAAATTAGGCTCAAAAGGAGTAAGTATTCTTTAGTTGCAATTGAAAAAACAGCAGTTCTATTTGCTAATCTTCTTTATATAACCATTTATAAGAGGGAAGTCAGTCGTCTACCTATGCTCAGCGATGAAGAAAGACTTACTGTAGTGAATGTGGTAGCATCTACCAGGGTAGCGGAGGAACTGGACCTCCCAGACATAGCAATCCAGTTGAACTGCGAATACGAGCCAGAGCAGTTCCCGGGGGTAGTCTACAGGGTAGTAGATCCAAAGTTAGCAATTCTGATGTTCAGATCGGGAAGGGCAGTTTGTACTGGGGGTAAGAACGAGGACAACATCCAGACAGGCATAGAGAGAATGATCGGAGATCTAAGAAATGCCGGAATAGAGACCTGGGAACTGAAGGATGTTGAGATAGAGGTTCAGAACATGGTAGCAACGTACTCACTATTCTATCCTGAGGACTACGGGGAAGTCGCAAAGATGGACGACATCAACACCAAGGTAATCGATGAAGATGGCGGTGGAATCAGAGCAGCAACCGACGAGGAAGTTGAGAACGAGGACCCTAGGATCAGGGGAATACTAGAGGGGGAGCCCTTGGCAGCCCTCCCTAGGAAACTCAATCTGAACAACCTGACCTTCCACCTTCCATTCGACAAGGTGGAATACGAGCCCGAGCAGTTCCCAGGCTTGATTTACAGGCTAGACTACCCTCGCGTGGTGTGTCTTATTTTTGGTAGTGGGAAGATGGTGATTACTGGAGCCAGACACAAGGATGAGATTCTTGAGGCAGTGGAGCAGATAAAAGACGAGCTAGCGGACCTCCTCTAGGGTTCAACCAACGTTATTGGGCAGACCTGCTTGCGTGATGCCATGCGCGCCACCTGCTTAGCGACTATGGCCGTAGTCATTCTTGCCTTTGGACAATTTTCCTATTCGATTTCACCCGATGATTTTCACATCAGAGACTCCAGCCCCCATGAGTCACATGTGCAGGCAATGACGACTACCGGGACTGCAGATGTCCCTATCTGGAGAGTGAATGACAACTGGATGTACGATGGGTTCCTAGATGTGGGAGATTTTGTTGCAGACTCAGGGGTGTCGACTAATGTCGAGACCCTAGATGGGTCACTAGACCGAACGGTCCAGGACATCTACCTAATGGAAATAGACGGCAAGGAAACTCTGGTTTACGAGGTGGAATCGGTCGGAGAATACGAGTCGGACGGGGTAATACAAATCGATGGAACAAGCGGCTGTCTCTATGTGGATATGCAGACAATAGAGATCATCAGAGTCTCAGATTTGGCCACCTATTCCCAGGAAGTAACAATTGACGTATACTTCGATCCGCTGTTCTTCGGATGCGCCGCTTGGCTGAGACAGGATATCGGTGAGCTCGTCGTTGAGAATACATATGAGCCCCCATTGGAGAACTATGACTTCCCGATCTCAGTAGGGGAGTCTTGGGGGATGGATTACGAACAAGCCACTGATTACAGCGGTTCCAGCAATTACGTCGACATACCGGAAGACTCGAGCGACTCCAACTCAACCAGTTGGTCTGTAGTCAGCCAGGGCAACTCAGGTGTTGCTTACCCCGGATGCTACCAGTCGTTCAACGTTACAGCATACGACTCTGACGGGGAGGAGACCGGATACAACTGGTTCTGTCCAGCCGTAAGAGGAGAGGTGAAGAGTACAATGGAGCAGGCTTTCGGGTTCCTCGCAGTACACGAGCTAGTGAGCTATCAACCAGTCCAGAGGGGCAAGTTGGTTTCTATCGATGTCCAGTACCCCCTCTCTCCTACTGATATCGAGATATCCGCTTGGATTAACGTAACTGATCAGGGACAGGGCGTATCTGGACAAGAGATACAATTCAGGTATGAATCAGATGAACAGTTTCAGAATGTGACAACCGACGAAAACGGAACATACCACATAGTGTTCAATTCGGGGGATAATCCTGATGATACCGATGGACCTGGGGAGCTAGGAAGCCATGGATTAATCGCTTGGATTGGAGATGAACGCATAATCGGCGGCAGGACTCTTTTGATAGACTCGGAGATTCACGAGATCGACTTGGTTACTAGGTCATCGGCGGTTACCGTCCAGAGGTTCCGACCATCTACTGGGAACCAGTTGACTCTCGACTCAACTATCGGTTTTGCCGCAATCTCCGGAGACGTCCTGACCTTCTCCGTACCCGTATTAAATCGCGGACTAATTCAGTCCCCATACTCTACGATAGTGGTGAGCGCTCCTGATGGTTCGGAAGTATCTGGCACAGTTCCTCCACTGGGGAGCCTGCAGGAATCTAGGGTGTTTGTGAACTGGACAGTCCCCGAGTCCCAGCCATTCGGAAACGTGTACCTTTACTTCGAGGTTGACCCTCAGGAGGAGATACCCGAGGATGGGAACAGGACCAACAACCAAGGCTCCTTCGTCCTTTATATCGGGGGACTGCCCCTTGCCTTCCTCTCTCACCCCAGCGAAGTTCAAACCCATGAGGGGGTTACACTTGACGCCACCTCCTCATACGATTCCGATGGCGGAGAAATAGAATGCGAGTTCAACATCCAGAAAGTCGACGGCTCAACGTTCCAGGTCATAGATGACGACTGTATCTTGGAATGGTCTTGGCCAGACGACGGCTCATTCTCAGTTGAGGTATTAATTACCGATGGCGAGAGCGACAAGACCACTGCCCAGTCCACGATATCGGTACTCAATCGGCCTCCTGAGATTTCTATCGGAACCGACAACGATGAAGTCATTGTGACCAATCCGATCACCTTCTTCGTGACTAACAGCAGCGATATAGACACACTGAACCCATCCGCACCAGTAGAGATTCTGTGGGATGCAGGATGCTCGGAGGGCCAAGTAGGCCAATCGTGTACGTTGACTCCGACAGTCGAGGGGAACCTGACCGTTTCAGTCATGGCGACCGATGACGACGGAGCCATCACGACGGCCCAGCACTCCGTCCATGTGACCAACATAGCCCCATCCAATCCGATAGCTGAACTATACCTAGGTGAGACTAGGATTTTTCCCGATAGCAGAGGCGTGTTCATCGTACTTGAGGGGGACGAAATCACGTTCTGGGGCCAGGCCGACGACTCCTCAAACGATCTCGAATCTCTAAACCACATATGGAAGCCAGATGCAGAGGACCTCCCTGATCTGAATTTCTCTAGCTACGGCGAGAGGAGCACTATTTCCGGAGTTTCGTACAATACCTCCGGGATGCACCTTGCAACCCTTCAGGTATTCGACGATGACGGCGAGTCAACTGAAGTCCTGATAGTGCCGATACAAGTGGAGAACGTAGCCCCTTTAATTTCCCCAATCACCACGACCTTGGGCCAGCTTGACGAGGATGAGGAATTCACCATTTCCCCCCAGGTAATCGAAACAGGAACCGACTCAGAGCGGCTGGTTCACTGCTTCGACCTGAACCCTGTCGACGACTCGGACTCCGATGGGCAGTCTGGAAACGATTGCGACGTCGAATCACCTTCCCTCGTCCACTCATGGCCAGACTCAACTACTGCCCCAGAATCCCTCATCTTCCACGTTACAGACGATGATGGCGAATCGGCATCAATCGAGTTCTCTTTCTCCGTTGTGAACGCCCCTCCGGCTGCCTTCGCCTCTGCAAGTGTCTCAAATCCCACTGAAGGGGATTCAATAGTACTTTCCGCCAATGGAACCGTGGACTCTCAAGCGGATATGGACTCATTGGAGTTCCACTGGGACATCGACATCACCTCAGACTCGGATGGTGATGGCGATCCCGCTAACGATGTCGACTATACCGGCAGGTGGATAGAATTCTCCTATGACTCGGGAGGTTCCAAGAAAGCGAAATTAACTGTCCTCGATGACAGTTCTAGCCATTCTGTAACCATGGATCTCCAAGTGGCAGAGGCGCCCGTAACGTTCTCAGAAGAACTGACTTCCAACATCGTCCCGATAATCTTCACCTTGATCGTAGTCTCCGCAGGTGCTTGGGTATTGATTAGGAACCCAAGGCAGAGTCGCCCAGAAGATGAAAAGAAAGCATCAGACATCGATTTCGATGCAGCATTCGATGAACCGGAGGCTCCTGTCATAGATCCCAATGAGATGTTCGCACCACCGGAGAAATCGCCACGGGAAGATGCAGCAATCCTGGATGACTTGGACGAAGTTCTGGACGAGTTAGGATTGGGCAAGGAAGATGCCCCAGTAATCCCATCGGCACCTAGAATCGACGACGCAAACAGCAATCTTGACCCCGAGGATATCGAAGCCCTCTTTGAGGAGTAGTCGCCGGCCGAGCCGTGGTCAATCTGTTCCGGCTCCTGGGTCTGCCCAATCCGAACACAACTCCCAAGGCCACACAAGGCGGGAGCCTGAGGGCGACTGAACCCGGGCCTAAGGCAGGAAACCGATTCCACGATCTCGGAGAGTCTAGGTGGTCCGAGAGGACGGAGAGGATAACCGAGAGGCCCTCCAGGAAAGTCATCTACATGGAGCCCGATGGCCTACACAGACTCCAATTGGATGGGGTGGAGGGGAATCTCTCCATGGGGGATATGGTAATCGTGGACCTCAGCTCACTGAATCATATGCCCAGCCAGCAATCGGTATGCTCCAGGAGGACCCAGGATCTCGGAGATCGAACGAACCTCCATGTATTCGCATTGAATGAGGATGACACCCTATTGATGATCCCAGGTGCAAAGATGAGAGTTGACACGCACAAGCACATGCTCGGCTCACCCTCTCTGGACCGAGCGATAGAGAACTAGGTTTCCTCCGCTATTCCTCTTCCAGCCATTCGTCGAGCTCGCCATTGGAGACTTCCATCACTGCATGCTCGGTGAAGTCACGGTAATTCTCCCATTTCTCTATCTCTTCCTCTGAGTCTCCTCTATCCCTCTTCCTGTTAATGGAATCATCGGCGTATGTCACGCATTTGCGTAGGAAGGAAACTACCAGCGAACGTCGTTCTTCGAGGCCCATTCTATCCTACCTTTAATTCCTCAATCAGAGAATCAACATGGCCCTTGGTTTTCACCCCGTAACCAACCCAGGCTATTTTCCCGTCTACTCCTATTGCGAAGGTCGAACGCAGAGTTCCCATGTATGTCTTGCCATACATGCTCTTCTCCCTCCAAGTGCCATAGGATTCGTGTAGGGCGGAATCCTCATCTACGATCAAATCGAATGGGAGCTCGTGCTTATCGATGAACTTCTGATGCGACTTGGCACTATCCGTGGATACTCCAATGACCTTCCAAGAGCTATCTTCGAACCTCCCGAAGTTATCTCTGAAGTCACATGCCTGGATGGTACATCCTGGTGTGTTGTCTCTAGGGTAGAAGTACAGAATTACCCCTCTCCCGGTGGAAAGTATCTCCGAAAGAGAGACCTTTCCTCCATCCGTTACTTCGGCCTCGAAGCTCGGGGCCTCATCTCCAATAGCTAGTTCTACCGTTGCCATGCAACGGCGTGTCGAACTCGACTCATGAAGACTACCATCACTCGATATAGCTCTTCAGAGATACCGATGCAGGCATGGATGGAGGCTCGCTGAATCCGAAGCAAGCGTTAGTGGTGAAACTCTCAGATCCCCCAAGCTCATGACCATCGAAGCTCGCTTCAGCATTCAGAACCCTTGATATCGATCTAATCGAGTACCACTCTCTTCTGTTGTTCTTGGTTCTGCCATGTGTCTTAGTGCCAAAAAGCACCCTTGCAAAAAAAGCCTCTATAGTTGCGATGAACCATAGTGGCCTCCAGATGGGGATGGGGAGGGCTATCCCCCACGAGATATCCACGGAAAGGCCCCCTCCTTCGATAGATATCCCTCTACGAGTCCGATCGACGACAATATCGGCAATCTCCACACTCTCGAAGTTGTATAGTTCCGAGACGTATTTCGCGTGCTCCTCGGAAGGGGACAGAAGGACTCTGGTCCCGTCCGGCTTAGCCCACATTATGTTGGTGAAACTACCAATTGGCGAATCATGCCAGTCTCCAATCACAACCCTGTCCCCACTCGAGAATCCGGTAGAAGTAATCCTGCCTGCGAAAATCTCCAAATCAACCACCCATTTCTTCCCTGATTCTCTTCTTAGTGGCCGCCCATGAGCAGATCGGGCACGATGAAAGATCGTGCCTCAAAGCAGGACAGTACTCTCTTCCGAAATATATGATTTGTAAATGCCTTCTATTCCACGTTTCTTCTGAGAAGACCGCCTTCAGGTCTCTCTCCGTCTTCACTACGTTCCTGCCATCAGAAAGACCCCATCTGGCTGCCAGTCTGTGTATGTGGGTGTCTACTGGGAAGGCAGGCACTCCGAATGCTTGACTCATTACCACGCTTGCTGTCTTGTGCCCTACTCCTGCTAATGACTCTAGGAACTCCCATTCAGGCCTCACCTCCCCTCCGTCTTCGAGAATCTGCTCTGCCATTCTGCGAAGATTCTTGGCCTTTGTAGGGGCAAGCCCAATTTCTCTAATTATCTGGCGAATCTCCTCGACTTCCAGAAGAGCCATATCGTTAGGATTTCCAGCAACCTCGAACAACTTCGGAGTGATCTCATTCACCTTCTTGTCAGTGGACTGAGCGGAGAGCATTACTGCAACAAGCAGAGTGTAAGCATCTACATGGTCTAGGGGGATGGGAGTCTCTGGGTACTTAGAATCCAGAATTTCTCCTATCTTATTCGCTTTCTCCAATCGACGCAATATCAGGCCTCCAAATCTGGATTATCGCCATCCCTCCATCCGATTATAAAGCCGGCTGCAATGCAACCGAAGAATGGCGCATAGCAGGAAAGCCAGAGCGTCGTATCCCACTCCTCGGGACTGCCACTCATTACCCACCCAATCAATGCAAGTAACACTCCGGGCACGGATGCTAGAGTCCCGAACAACAAGGCTCGCCCCACTCCCATGACGCTATCAGGCAGGTTCCAAACTTGACTCTAACGGGGAGAAACTTTCCCCACCCATCTTGCCATTATCGCAGTCTGAGCAATCGAAAGAGCTGCAGACCACCAGATCCACTTAGGAAGGCCCAATGCCCAAGTTCCAGTTTCTCCCCACCACCAGAAATCCTGAGCCATTACAAAAACCGCCAATAGCCCTGTCAATGGGGCTATGTCCGAGCTATTTATCTCAAATCTCCAAGAGAAACCTTCTCTCATCTTGAAGTAGTGCTGAGTCACAACCAGCCCCGATATCGCTGCGAATAATGATGGAATCACAGCAGTGGGCACAGCCCCTCTAACCGGTTCAACCCACCATCCATTGAAGGACTCGGGAGAGAATACGGCTAGAATCACTACGGCCTCGCCAGAGAGGATTGAGGCGACTACAGCCCTGCCGTCAATATCATCGAAGTGAGCGGATGCGAGAACCGAGGGGAACATTACAGCATACATGGAGAAGGCTAGAAGGCCAAGATCAAGGATGGATAGATCTGACCAGACAGATAGGGCCAGTCCTAGTAGAGAAAGTGAGATGATTACAGACTCCCTGCTCCAGTCTTCCGGACTTTCTTTGTCAAGCAAGTCCCTAGTCACCAGCGATCCTGTAGCTAGAAGTTGAGAATCCATAGTGGACATCAGCGCAGCGAGTCCGGCAACCAGAACCAAACCTCCCAGCCATTCACCGCCCACATCCATTATCATGGTAGGTAGGATATTGTCTGAACCTGCTCTGTCCAAGTCAGGATAACTGAGATGCCCGATTGTCCCAATCAATATCGGGGGGAGGAAAGCCAACCATGCAACAGCAGGGTATAGCGTGGCCATTCTCCCTATTGCAGCATCGCTCTCTGCTGCGCAGAGTCTCTGATACAGTTGTGGGAACATAGGATCAGCGAAGAGCCAGAGAACCATCGTACTCACCCAAATAAGAAGAGTGTAGTTCCCCTCTCTACCTAGTAGTCCCACGGTATTTTCCGAGGAAGAAATTGCGTCCATCGCAGCACTAATGCCCCCTGCATCATTGACAACCATGGCCAGACCTAACCACAATAGCCCCAGTGCAATTGCACCTTGGACGGCATCAGTCCTGACCACTGCCTTCAGCCCGCCAGTAAGAGTATACGCCACAACAAGTAACGTAACTAGGACTGCACCAATCCAATCAGGACCCCCGAATAGTGCTGAGAAAACAATGCCTGCTGCACGTGGTTGCAGTGCAAGATAGGGAA
>CACAAP010000018.1:0-21228 GCA_902530535.1 uncultured Candidatus Poseidoniales archaeon | reverse complement strand
GTATGATGTACTCATCCCTCCTTTCTCCCCATTCCTCCAGAATTATGCCTACATCAGTTGCAGCCTGGTCTCCAGTGTTCCTTATGGTTGCCCTGACTTCTAGGAACGTGTTTACGTATGACTCTTGCATGGGGATGCCGAACTCTTGGACGGAAATGGACTTGCTAACGAACAATAGATCCGGCATTGGGTCAATGTTGTCGACCGTCACCACTCTTCGAATCTCATCGGAAACAACGCCAACTGCACTCACTACCCTAACTGAGATCCTATACTCATCATCCTTGAACTGGGTCGTATCCCAGTTGAAACTCCATCTGGTCCACCCATTGTCCCCGTCTTCGCATCTTAGGCCAGAGTTAGAATTCTCGCCCTGTCTGAACATGTGTACGCAGAATGCATGTCCTTGGTAGCAAGGGTCGCTACTTCCGTCTCCCTTGAATTGAGAAGTCGAGTGACAAAGACCATTCAGGTCTTCCTCGGTCCATTCTCCGTCATGATAGTCGGGCCCATCCTGCCAGTCTTCGTTGTCTAGCCTCCATTGAATTGTCGCGTTTCCGATAGACTGGAATTCCCCATGAACCTCTACGGAACCTTCGAGTCCGTCCTGTCCGCTTGGTCCTTCCAGGGTTATGTTGACCCTTCCAACCGGGAAGAAAAACTCGGTGGTATTGCTCCATCTGCCTATGTCATTCCTCGCTGCAGCCATTCCAGTGATTGAGACATCTGTGTAGTCTTCTGGAAGGTCGGGAACTTGGAACGGTGAAGTCCAATTAACGATCCCAATGGGATTCGACCAATCTGTAATGGTGACTCTTTGCTTGGGGGTATCTGAGGACTCTCTGAACTCCATCTCAACCTTCACTACTACTTCTTCTATCGTGCCATTGTCTTCCCCATGCTCGTTGATGTGGCCTCTGAGATTGTACTCTTGTCCTTCTACTAGCCATGAGAACTCCGCAGGACTCTCTATCTCCACCCACTTCCCCTCTTGATTGGGCCCTGGGCCTGAAGTCTCATTCCCTCCGCCGCCACCGCCACCACCGGTACCGGTATCGAACATCTCACTGGCAACTTTCCCTCCATCAATTATTCCGAATCCATATCTCGTGTTCCAGCTGTTTTCCTGGAAAGTATCATCCGTCGACCACTCGCTCCTAAATTCCGACCCACTAGCTAGGAAACTTCTGATAGCCTCGTACCTCTCAATTCCGGGCTCATCTTCGTCCATGAATGGCATCTTCCTCATTTCGCCTATTTCCAGCATTATTGCCACCATTCCCGCTACTGCGGGTGTAGACATACTCGATCCGGATGCTTGTGTATAATCGTCGCTAGCCCTGTTAACCTCCGAACCAGGAATTATCCCTGATGACTCTGCATGTTGAGCAGAATTGATGTTCGAACCAGGAGCAACTACCCATGGCTTCATCTCATCCCACGAATCTCCATCGCCATCGTCTGTCCTAGGTCCGTAGTTTGAGTTGGAACTTATTGAGTCATCATTTCGATCTATTGTATTCTTATCATCCAGCCAACCAACGGTGATAGATGTGTCAGCAGCACCAACAGAGTTTACGTTGTTTGCTCCATCGTTTCCAATGGCAGCAACGCACACTAATCCATTCTCTGAAGCCTGATTGACTAGATTTGCTTCTGCTGAAGTCCCGTCCTCATTACTATCTCCAACAGCCGAGCTGGCCCTACCGAACGACATCGAAACTACTTGTATGCCTCTGCTGGATGCGTTGTTACCCCAGTCGGTGTCTCTGTTGTTGATAACCCATTGTAGACCCGCTAGGATTGATTGCGAATTGCCCCCTCCATAGTCTTCCATAACCTTGACATCGACAAGATAGGATCCCGGTGAGTACCCCTGATTCACACGACTGGAATCTCCTGTTCCCAATGCGATCCCTGCTACATGCGTCCCATGTCCGTCCCCATCGTCAGGATCTTCGTCATTGCAACCAGATTGGCCCACTCCAGTCGAGTCGCACCCTCCAACCCATTTGGGGTCCTCGATGTCATCAGGATCGTTCGTGTTGTCCTTGTTGTTGTCCGAGAAGTCATCGAGTGAGAAATGTTCGTTGTCTACTCCAGTATCTAGGATTGCGATAACCTTCCCAGAACCATGGTAGCCAAGACCCCTCAGAGTCTCATCGTACACTCCGGAAGTTCTTACCTTGGACCCCTTGGTAGCCTTGTCTAGGTAAGGTACGATCACGCTTTGTTCCTCCACTAGGACAACCCCCTCCAATTTCCAGATGTCAAATAGAGAGATAACCGGAACGTGATCTAGAACTATTGCATCAAGATGATCCATGACCATGAACCAAGAACCATCCGATTTCCACCCATGAGCCTCAATAGTGCTCCTTAGTGACTCAATGTCTGTCGGTCCCGGATGCCATGCATAGTGAACTATAATCGCTACCGTAGGCCTACCGTCGCTACCGATAATGGAAGTTAGTGACACGGATTCCCTCTCGCCTGCAAGAATCATCTGTAGCCTATCGTCAAATCCATTTGAGTCGGAGTCGGACCAGAAATCCTCCCACCATCCGAACTCCATAGTCGGAGGGGTTGAGTCGACAGGGGTGTGTTCCAAGATCCAGTCCTTGTTGCATCCATTTTCACTGCAAACCAATGGCGGGATTGATGTGGGAATTTCCTCAATAATCTCCTCCAGAGGTGAGTCCTGTGCATCGGAAATATATGCAGAACCTATTGGTACGTCTAGTAAGAAAACCAGTAAGGCAACCAACAAAGGGGATAACTTGCCTTTGCGCGTTTTCATGGCTCTCGTAGAGAGCCACACTCAAGACCTGTATAATCCCAACCGGTCTGTGTACGTCGGATTATCACTTATGGCCACCTTATGTGTTCAGCGGAAACATGACAACTCAATCTGCAAACTCCTCTGTCGTCAATAGTCAAAACTTCACCCTCACAAACGGGGCAAATAGTATTCTCCGCCAACTCCTCAAGCCAAGCCCTCCTTGTCTCCAGCTCGTCGCCTTCCTCCCTCAATTTCATCAGAACTCTTTCAGCCCTCCCTTCGAGGGGTTTCCCTGCAACTGTCCAAGGATCATTCTCTAAATCTCCCATTCTTGCAGTGGCTTGAACCCTGATTTGATCGGAAACCGAGGACATTCCCATGGAATGTCCAGTTAATCCGATGGGGCTGGGAGCTCCCTTCGCTATCGGTCTAGCCAATGCATATGCTAGGAAGAAGCCGCCAATGTGAGCCAAATGTGCAATGTTAGTCTCTCCGGCAGTTCCACTTTGAATTGAGTACATCTGGAAGATCTCCAATCCAAGTCGTACAAATGCAATCAACCATACAGGCCATGCCCTGATCATGATGATCAGTGGAAATTCGATTTTGTCTTCTGGCCAGCAGGCCATGTATGCTCCCAGAATTCCAAATGCAGCACCGCTGGCCCCTATTGCAGGGACAGCTGAATCCTGATGTGACAGGATCCAGGCTAGGTTCCCCCCCATCAATCCAATAATGTAAATCGCAATCCACCTCTTTCCGCCCATTCTCTGCTCTAGAGGCACTCCTGCCAATGCGATCACGAGCGCGTTTCCTAGGACGTGGATGAAGTCTGCATGCAGCCAAGCAGACGTTAAGATCCTGTGTTGGTGTAGAGGGTCGTCAGCCAAAACTGGAATGACGCTGAATATGTCGACAGGGTAGAAATCCAGAGTGCTTTCGAAAGAGGATAGGAAGAACTGTACAAAATGTACAAGGATTATGGAAAGAACCATTCCTAGGGCTATACTGTCCCTATTCCTGGCAGCATTCGCCACTGGAATTACTGCTATTATAACTAGGAAAGCCATCCATACGAGGTCTGACCCCTCTAATTGGGCCCAGGTGAAGTCGAGGTCCCTTGGCATGACACTTCCCGTATGACCGCTCTAAAGAGGGATTCGTAGTCGTGGAATAATCAATATGAGTAGTCGTCCTCGTACAAGCATGTCCTCGCCAGCATTGGCTCGAGTCGTTGAGTTAGTTGTCCATCGAGGGACCCAGAGGGTGCTGGACGGAGTCTCCGAGACTCTTTGCCAGGGGGAAGTCGTTGCAATCATGGGTGAGAATGGGTCCGGAAAGACAACCCTCATTGAGGCATTCGCAGGACTTCTTCCACTTCGGTCAGGAGATGTGATATGGGTAGAAAAGGGAAACTCGATAGTTGTCAGAGATTCACAGGGAAGGCGAAACCAACCTCCTTCTATGGGTTTGACCCTACAGAAGGGAGGAGTTTGCGGTGACGAGACCGTCATGGAGAGAATTTCCGTTTCACTCTCAGTGGCTGGAATAGAACATAGTGATGATCAAATTATGGAACTATTATCTCTATGGGGTCTAGAACATAGGGCTAATGATAGATTGACCCATCTATCCGGCGGACTGAGGAGAAGAGTGTCAATCCTGGGTGGCTTGGCTCCAGCAGCTCTCAGTAACTCCCCCCTGGTTGTACTTCTTGATGAACCATCAGAGGGATTAGACGACTCCGCCAAGGATATCCTGAGAAGCTGGATTAGATCCTTATCTTCCAGGAATCATGCTATTCTGATGGCAACTCATGACAAAGATATCTCCTCGTCCGCGGATAGAGTGCTTACCATCAAGGATGGTTCCATAGAAGAACAAATAGGAAAATCATTGGGTGAGATATGTGATTTGCCACTATCAGGAGAAAGAGGCAACCAAACGCCAATTTCATCACTAGTTAAGTGGTCTGTGAAGATGGAGGTACGAAATCCCATAGAAACTGTCGGAAGAGTCACTCCGGCATTAGTGGCAATCCTCCTATCATATGCCCTATTATCTGGGCAGGATTTCCAACTCCAAGACAGTCGTCTTCACGCATCATTGATACTAGCTCCAGCATTCATCGCTGCGGTTTCCTCTCCTGCCCTGGTGCAGCGGCTCTCTGAATCGGACTGTGGGCGTTGGTGGAATGCAGTAGTGGGGCCCATAGCACGACCGGCACTCTCGATCACAGGGGCTTCTATTCTTCTGCCGATCCCCATTACTTACTTGTCATGGGCAGTCCTTTCAGGAACTTTCAACGGAGGGGAATACGAAGATGTGGCTATCTGGCTATGGATTCCGGCTCTAGCCCTGATGGATCTGGCAATAGCAGCTACTGCTCTTCATCTACTGGTTTCCGACCTCTCTAGATCGTCTTCCGCTCCGGCCCCCCTAATCATGATTGTTTTGGTATGGCCTTTTCTAGAGTTGACCGATGCTCTTTCCTCTATTATGGACAATGGAATGTCATGGAGTCTCTCAATACATGACCCAGTAGTTAGTTGCATAGTCGCTAGCCTCATCTCAGCCTTGGTTTGGTTGGCGGCAGTGATGATTCCAGATTACTGACTAATAGCATTCATGACTAATGATAAATTCCGAGCAATATGGCCAATTACAGTACCTTGGCGATTCCAATTACAATTGTTGGTCTGATTTGCGTAGTCATAACGGCCCTTCTAGGCTTCCTCTACGCACCATTGGTAGATCCCGACTCATGGAATGCGCCAGAAGCCTATAGAATCCTATACTGGCATGTTCCATTTGCTTGGACCTCTTTCCTATCCTTTTGCCTCCTCTTCATAGGGGCCTCAACTTGGTATGTTAGGAGGTCCGAGATTGGTTGGACAATGCTGGTCATAGGCTCGCAACTAGGTCTTCTCTTCGGGCTTGGGGTGATAATTTCAGGTCCCATCTGGGGTTCCGCCGAATGGGGGGTTCCATGGGATTGGGGAGACGTGAGGCTGAACTCTTACGCCCTTCTTACGTCAGTCGCGCTATTCCTGGTGATGTCGATTAGAAGTCAGCCAGACGGCGAGGAAACTAGAGACACCCTTGCCGCAATAGGTTTGTTCGGTTTCGTTCTTGTCCCCGTCACAGCCGTTGCAACCACTCTATGGAGGAATCGACATCCTGGGGTGATTCTGAGGGAATCTGGGGAGACAGGGGTTGATTTGGAAATCAAGCAACTAATGGGTTTTGGAGCATTCTCTTTCTTGGTACTGTTCATCGGGCTAGTATTGCTGAACTACTCCATATTCTCGCTGAGAAGGGAATTGGAGGAGGGGAATATGAAAATCGACAAGGAAGTGCTCTCATGACTGGGGAGATCGAGGCAATTGTGACCTATTCGATCCTGGGCGCTATGCTCTTCTCCTACACGTTCAGTAGGATTTCATCTCTATCAAAACTGAAAAGAGAGATAGCAGGAAAGCCAACAGAAGATTCCAAAGAATAGCCTCAAACTGGTGGTAAGCCTTCTAACGGGGAGGTTGAGCGGAGAACCGGGAGAAGCATGTCTGGAGGGTCGTTCTGTATCACTTGCGGCGCAGATCCGCCGCTTTCCTCGGATAGGCTGTGTGAGGCATGTCTGAGGAAGCGCACTACTCTGTCAAAGATGCCAGAGACAATCCAGCAGAAGAGATGTGCAAAGTGTGAGGCCTTCGAGATACGAGGGGGGTGGTCCTCAATGGATGCCCATAGCGTCGCAGATCTCAGAATCAGAGAGAACCTGACTCTAGAGGGGAGGGCCAAGAACGTCAAGGTTTCATTCTCTGTTCAAGAGATAGACCAGAGAACAAACAGACTTCATGTGGATGTTTCGGGTTCGATAGACAGTTACGAATTCCAAGACTCCCATGCTCCATTGTTACAGACTAGTAACGCGGTTTGCACGCCATGCACCAGGAAGGATGGCGACTACTTCGAGGCCACGGTACAACTAAGATCAGCAGGAAGGAAGCTAGACGAAGATGAATTGTCTCGAATCCGCTCGACTTTGGACGATTTACTGACCTCAATGGAACCAAATCCCATGTTCTTCATATCAAAGGAAGGGCCAGTTCCAGGGGGGTGGGACCTCCAACTCGGATCCAAGAGCCTTGCTAGGAATTGGGGTAGGAGACTCACAAAGTCGTTTGGCGGTTCGGTGAAGGAGAGCTCGACTGTAGTAGGAGTCAATGACGGAGTAGAAGTGACAAGGCTGACCCTAAGCTACAGGAAGCCAGCATATTCGGTAGGCGACGTAGTCCGTCTCAGGAAGGCTCTGTGGATCGTCGACAGCTGGCAGAAGGAGGGCCCGATTCTGAGAAGGCTGGACAGGTTTGAGAGGACAGGAGCAACATGGCGAGATATGGAGTCATCCTCCGTGGTTTGCTCAGTTTCCGATCAGAGCTTAGTGCAGATCCTGAACAGGGACACTTCCGGTGCTGAATTCATGGATCCCGGTGACTACAAGGTGTCGACGGTGGCACTTCCATACGACGATGACGGGTCTTCGGAAGAGTTACGCATTGGTTTCATAGATGGGGAGTGGCTAGCACTGCCAGTCTCAGGTAAAGGTGAGTGAAGATGGACGAGCCCAATTTCGAGTCACTTCTCTCCGAATTTGACTTGCGTGATATGGCAGGTTTCACCAGGAACTTCGTTGAGGATTTGAGATCTGCTTTGACCACCGAATTGGACTTGGAAGAAGAAACGGACTGGAGTGGTGTGCTATGCCTGGGCATGGGTGGTTCCGGAGCAGGTGGATTGTTCTTGAAGACCCTATCCGATGACTCCGGAGGACTTCCATTTGTTGTTTGGACTGACTACGGAGTTCCCAGCTGGTGGGGGCCCGAGTGGCTTGTTATCGCTACTTCCTATTCGGGCAATACCGAGGAGACCCTCGATGGCGTCAGGGAGGTGATCTCTGCCGGTGGAACCGTTGTAGGCATTTGCTCAGGAGGGGAGTTGGAGGACGTCATCTCTCAATCTGAAGGATCGGCGTGCCTCAATGTGCCCCCGGGCCAAATGCCCCGCTCTGCCTTTGGGCATATCTTCGGGACTCAATTATCGGCCTGTTGGGCATTGGGAATTCTTCCAAAACCTAGCTCCGTTGAGATAGAAGAGATGCTTGGCAGACTGTCTACGGCGTCTTCAGAATCAGACCTTTCTACTAACTCCGGGATGGCTGCTACGCTCTCCAGATCACTGGTTGGGAGGGAGATCGGGATAGTCGCCCCAACATGCTTGGGAGCAGCAGCATACCGTTTTAAGTGTCAGTTGAACGAGAACTCTGCTAAGTTTGCAGGTGCTACCGATATCCCTGAGATGAACCACAACGAGATAGTTGCATGGACTAGCAAATCCGCTAACGATCGGGCACTACTGGTTATCTCTAGCAAGGACATGCACCCTAGAACGAACTCAAGGATTGAGTGGATGCTGGAAGAAATCGAAGCCAAACCGACATGGGTGATAGATTGCGAAGGAGAGAGTCTTCTAGAAAGGCTACTGTACGCTGCACATGTTACAGATTGGGTTTCAATTGGGCTAGCATTACTGACGGGCGAGGATCCATCGGATATGCCTGCCATAGAGTCTCTGAAGTCTCACCTCTCATCTCTTCAGTAGAGTGGTCCAAGAACTAATCTGGGATCTGGATAGTCTCTGAGAGCCTGCTCTCTTTCTAGGGGGGAAACAACACCTGGCAGGTCGTGAGTAGTAGGCTCAACCAAAGATAGTTGGAAGTGCAAGTGGGGCTCCCATCCACCGTTCTCGTGATAATCCCCGAACCATGCAATTACCTCTCCACGAGAAATCTTCTTACCTACTCTCATTCTTTCTATTGACTCATCACTCAGATGCCCATATAGAGCCCACAGACACACTCCACCCAAATCGTGTTTGGAAATTATTACATTACCGTAATCCCCTGGTTCTGGATTGTATCCGAAGTGTGATATCTCCCCTTCCATGAAAGACATGCAAGGGGTGCCCACAGGTCCGCAAATATCGATACCTACGTGGAGGAAGCGCTCTCCAGCAAATATCTCTGTGTCATACATGCCAGGTCTGAGCTCATCGTACTTCCCTACGCTGAACTCCGTCTCAGGAGCTACCCAATGGCCCTTAGATAGATCGAGAACAGTATATTCGCCAACGATATTGACGACTTCATTGAATTCGTGCTTCTCCCAATCTATCATGGTCTTCCGAAGAAGACTCAGGCAATGACTCCTCCTCTTCCGCCCTCTCCGCTAGACTTCTCAAGCCACTCTTTTCGCGCAAGTCCTTCTTAGCCTTGGAACCTAGCTCCTTGAGCATCTCTGTTTGCCTTATGACGTTCCCCGAACCCGAGCTAAGTTGCTCCAGAGCCTTTTCATATGCATCTGTAGCTTGACCTAGTTCGTAACCCAAGGCCGTAAACGTCTCCAAGAATAGAACAACCTTGTCATGGAGCCTACCTCCTCTTTCCACTATCTCTTTCTGGTTCCTAGTTTGCTTCTCTCTTTTCCATAATTCCTGAATGAGCATTAGAGTAAGCATCAGACTCGAACCACTAACAACCTTCACCCTCCTGTCTACGAGCAAATCCTCGTAGAGATTCTGATCCGCTCTCATTGCATCGATGAAAGCTCCTTCCAAGGGGACCACCATTAGGACGAAATCAGGAGTGTTATACCCTTCCATGTCCTCATAGTTCTTAGTAGCTAATTTCTTTGAATGTTCTCTGATAGACCTGCAATGTGCTTTCATTGCCGAATCAGAGGTTGCATCATCTTCCGCATTTACGAATTCAGTATAAGCAGTCAGGGAGACCTTTGAATCGATTACCACTTGACGGTTTTCAGGTAGTTTGAGTATGAAATCCGCTCTCTTACCTTTCTCCCCATTCTTTCCTTTATCCCACTCTTGCTTGATGTAGTCCCTTCCTTCAACAAAACCCATACTCTGCAACAGGTTCCCAACTACTACTTCTCCCCAGGCTCCCTGTGCCTGGGAATCACCTCTCAGAGCCAAGGTAAGCTCTCTTGTTTCCTGGGCGAGGCTTGTCCCCAGAGCACTCACATTGTCGACCTTTGCACCTAATGTGGCAGCTCTGGCAATATCCTTCTCCTTAGCGTCTTGAATTGCTTCGATATATCCTCCAAGGTCTTGTCTAAGATCTTCTGTAGCCTTTTTGAATGAGGACTCTTTTTGCTTGTCAGCATTCTCTACAGCTTTTGAGAAGGCCTCTCCAGCTGCTATTCTGAATCCATCCAGCATCTGCTGATGTGTCTTTTCTTCGGATTTGTTTCCAACTTCCAGAAGTGCCTTGGCCCTAATCAGTTCCTCTTCTACTGAATTTGTTTCCGACATAGTCCTTGACCTAGCCAGTGCCCATCCCAAGGATGCTCCCGCTAGCATCCCCAATGCCACATAGGCTAGTCCCAGTGCTTCCATTATGGGAGTAAATAATCGAGAGTATTTTAACTATGCATTCGAACTAGCGTTTGGATTAATTCAAACACCTTGGCGTAATGTCGAACCATGCGCCTTCGCTCGTTGGCTATCAAACTCTCAAAGTTGGAGGGAATATCGAGCCCCGATTTGAATCTTGAGCAATACCAGACAGAGGGAGAAATTGCAGCAAGATGGCTTTTCGATATTCAATCGTTCAATGATCTAAAGTCTGGTTGTAGAGTAGTGGATTTGGGGTGTGGAAATGGGGTTTTGGGGATTGGAGCAGTTCTATTGGGGGCGGGGTCAGCAATACTGGTGGATTCAGACCAAGAATCTTGTGAAGTTTCCACTAGAAATGTTCAGTCTCTAGGAATTAGTGATAGTGTTAAAATTATCAATTCTAAAATCGGTGAAAAGGATATTGAAATCCCTCAAGCTGATCTTGTAGTATCCAATCCTCCGTGGGGAACTCAAAAGAAAGCCTCTGATAGGCCATTTTTAGAGGAAATCATCTCAATCGGCACCATTGCACATTTGATGCATAGCTCAAGAGCGACTCACATCAGGAATTTCTTCAAGGAATTTGACTGGTCTTCTGAAGAATATGGAGATCTAGAATTCGCTCTCCCCGCAACTTATGGCCATCACTCAAGAATGAGAGGAAGAACCAGGGCCTCTCTGTGGCGTATTTCTCCCAAGTGATTTCCCTTCTTTTACTGCCGTACCGTTCATAGGGGGTCTTCGTTTCGGCGGGCCGATGGCAGCATCAGTCGGTGACCAAGTCACGCCGGGAAATCTCATTGAGATTGGACCCGGGGAGGAGTTGGGTGTTGGAATCAACTCGACAGAAAGGGGGCACGTCGCAGTTCTCTCTGGAAGTGTTGTGAAAGATTCAGGGGTGATATCTGTGGATTCTTCCGCACCACCAATCAACTCCCCAAAAATGGGAGATGTAATCATAGGGGAGGTGAATAGACTCAATGAGAAGACTGCCGAATTGCGAGTCCTCCACATAGAGACCAATGAAGGGGGGCACAGATCTGTTCCAGCATTGAAGCTCTTCGCAGATATCTATGTCTCAGAGATAGTCGACCGTTTCATCCCATCCGCAGGAGACGGCATGAGGAAGCGGGACATCGTTCGTGCAAGAGTAATCAACGTGGAGCCCATGCTGAAAGCCTCCACCAAGGGAGACCCGAAACTAGGAGTCCTTTACGCTTCCTGCCCTGTATGCGGGGTAGACCTTCTGGCTAGCGACAGAAAGCCAGACTTCAATGTAGAATGCACTCGATGTGACTACAGTGGATTCAGAGCCCTCTCAAACGGATTCGGACATGGTTTCGAGATCCCTCCGGACTCCAATATCAAAAGTCTAAACCGTCCAGGGGAGCGTTGGTCCAAAGAGGCCGAGTCCATGCTGGGGCACGATGGCGCTAGGCCATACCTTTCACCTGCAGCTGATCACAGGAGAGGCTGGACTCATGAGATCCCCGAATCCGCAAAGAGGGCACCCTCTCCAAGGGGCAGAGGGGGCAGGCCTCAGAGAGAGATGTTCCCCGCAACTTGCACTCTTTGTGGCATCGATACCAAGGTGCCCTTCAAACCCACTCCCGGCAAGCCTCTGAGGTGTCGAGACTGCATGGAAAAGGTCGAGTCGGGTAAGGCCACCAAGGAAGAGCTTGCCAAGGAGAGGGAGGTCATGAAGAGAGCGAGATCAAAGGCACAGAAGGAGCACGGAGTCAAACTGTTCGTGGGAGGCGTGTCCTATGATGCCTCTGAGGATGACCTGAGAGAAGCCTTCTCCGTCCATGGAAAGTTGAAGGACGTCCACATGGCATTGGATCGGGAGACTAAGAAGCCTCGTGGCTTTGCCTTCATTACCTTCGCAGACAAGAAAGAGGCCAAGGACGCCATAAAGGCGATGAATAAGTCAGAGTTCAAGGGTAGGAAGATTTCTGTTGAAGAATCCTCCTCCGGTGGCAGAAGCAAGAGCAAGAGAAGGACCAGAAGATAGGCTCTTCACACGTAGAAGTCAGAGGAAGCCTCATTCTCATCCATACTCAGGTAATCATCGATGGAACCCTCATCCCCCATTCTCTCCATCAGCCTGGCAGCGGTCTCCTTCGTTGTGTCCAGATCCAGATCCAGAGTCACATCGAAGGCCTGTTCTATCCATCTCGACATTCTCTCAGCGGCTAGAATGTCGGAACTCGCCCCGATAGTCTCTGCGATAACACCTATCGCAGGGACGCCCTTGGTCGGGGCCAAGGAAAGAACCATCCCAGCCACTCCGATCATTCCTGCCTTCGGTTGGTCTTTGCTGACCTCAATGTCTTCTACCTCTAGAGACTTGCGGACCTCCTTATCCGAGCAGACTGCGAAAATCGAACGCTGTTCAGGCTCAGAGGCAAGGCCTGCTAGTACGAGCAACCGACTAGCCCCCGACTCATCAGCAAGGCCCAGAATGGACTCTGCAACTTCGAACTGACCAGATGCTGTCATTGGTTGCATTACTCCTGTTATAGTCACCAGTTCTTCCCCGTCCGGGAGGAGTATCTTGCTGATGTCCAACCTTGGAGGGCCAATCAAACCCGTCTCCGATAAGGTGGCATGAGGAGGGAAGTCGGGATGCAGTATCCAGCCAATCGTCCTCGAAGGATGCTTTTCTACTACTGCGTCAATCAGGATCTTGCCGACATTGCCCACTCCGGGCACTGCCTCCAGAATCATGGAGCCCTCTGGAAGGCTCGTCCCTTCAAGCCAGTGAATCTTGGCTCTGTTCAAGCAGCATCATCCTTCCTGGGGGTGGGTAGCGATTTGACCCACTTGTCACTTCCAGCATCCTGCCTCTTTCTCCGTCTGGACCCCTGAGGGTCCTCGGGAGAGAATTTCAGTGAAGCAGCAGACTCCATCTTCCCTCCACAGGACTTGCACTTTTCCCCGAGGCCGAATTCTCTGCATTCGATGCATCTCTGGAGTCTGGTTCTAGCCATGATTGAGACTAGGCCTATCGATTAGGTTCATGAATTATATTACTTCAGAAACGCATTCAAAGCCTTTCTATGGATATGGAACCCTCGACTGACCCTATTCGCTTTGAAGCAGCCTCCTGCGCAGCTTCCCAGACCGACTCTGCAGACGGGTAATCTGGAGCCTTAATGTCTACTCTGTAATTAGGAGCCCCGTCATAGTGGCAGGTGAGGGTGACCTCCTCCTCGCTCTTAGCGCAATCCTCTGCGGCCTGCAGGGCGCTACTGATGGCATTTACTCCCTCTGGGCCCCAAACCTTGATTTCGAACATTCCTCTTATTTCCACGAATGGAGGGATTATATTCTCTATTGCCAGCTCAGTGACCGTTGCAATCCAATCTCCTTCGAACCCCGACTCCTCCAGTGCACTCTCGTTTATGGCACACTCCTCCAAGGCCCCGTAAAGCGAGCCGAAGGCCTCTTTCATTTCCTCGGAGACTTCCTCAGTCTTGCTATCTTTCCAACCAATTCTCTCTGCAGCCACCCTCATGATCTGGGAAGCACGCTGCTCGTTCTTCCACGACTGCAAGGAATCTCTTCTTCTCTCCTCGGAAACTGACTTTATTGAGAGGGTGATGCTGTCTCTATCCTTTTTCACCCCGATTACTTTGGCTACCAACCTCTGGCCCTCTCTGACATGGGCTCTGATGTTCCTGACCCATCCTGTAGCTATCTCCCCTATGAAAACGAAACCTTCCCTGCTGGGATATGTATCCAGGGACAAGTATGCCCCGTTTTCCTTCACGCTTTTCACGGAGCAGACTACCAACTCCCCTTCCTCGGGCCAGTCGTTGGATTGATCCGCCAAGATTCTGCCTCTCTAGTTCAGAACCTCGACGACAGTGCATCCTGTAAGTTCTGCCAGACCGCCTGCTGGCACTGCAAGTGTCGATCCACAAATAGCACATGCAACTGTGGTCGCAGGCCTATCGAAAATTATGGCCTCACTACCGCAATCCTTGCAAGTTACTCTCAGAAATCTTCCTGCCATTCTCTCTCCTCAATTATCTACAAGTTCGAATTTTCTTGCTCTCTTTCCCTTCGGGGAGTGGGCTTTGCCGGTCTCTGTACATCTGAAAACCAGGTTTACCCTCTTGGTAGGCTTCTCCCCAGAAGGCTTTGGACGAGGAAACCCTCTGTATCCAGCAGTCACTCTTCTGAACCTTCTTTGTCCCCACTTTAGTTCGCTAGCCCTCCTCTTCTTGACTCTCTCAACCGTGTGTTCAGTATGCTTTCCAGCAGAGGGGCTGTATCTCATAATCTTCCTTGGCATCTTTACCATTTGTCACCCTCCTAACTGCTTGTGCGCCGCGAGCCACCGATGACCCGTATATGAATCTAGTCGAGCGATTAGGTGATGTGCTCCCTCCGCTGCAAGAAAAACACAAGAATCTCTCTTGCATCCGAAGTCCATGGTTGTCGATGAGGCCATCCTCTGGTCCTCCCTCGTTTTACTAGCTGCAGGGCTCAGCCTTCATAGAATGGGACCATCTTTTCAAAGGAGTAGGTTCGGTTCACCATTAGCTCTCCTTGGATTAGCATCCTTCGTTCTGTTGCCGGAAAAATTGGACGATCCGGAAAGTGAAGTGTATGACTCAATTATCGCACTAGTAAAATGGGTTGCTCCATTTGTCTTGGGTGCTATTCTTGTCCTGAGAAGCTCTTCGACATATGGCGAGCCATCCTCTTCTGGACTGCTTCTAGGATGGGCAGTAATCGCAATCTCATGGATAATTGTCTATCTCGAAAATGCCTCAGTTTCTTCCATAGACGTAATCGGAGCCTCATCCTCCCTCCTGGGAATCTTGTTGGGTATCGCCCTAGTCTACATCGGCGCGTCATTTTCTGAGAGGTCGGTTAGGCTGGAATCCTATTCCGATCCCCTTTCAGAAGAGGAGGGAGAACTGGTTCGGACAATTCTACTTAGACGACTGGGAGGGGGTGGTCATGGTGATTGACTTCTCAGAGTTCATGCTTCTAGTTGCAGGGGGGGTCGCCCTGTCTGCGTCTTTCTGCTTCATTCATTTCGCCTCTACATTAAACAGATTCAACAGATCGCTTGCACTCTTCGTTCCTATCATTCTCGTCGGCGCTTCCATATACGCGACAATGATGCTTTCCGATGCCGGACCAACTTCTTCTTTTAGGTACTCAATCACCTCATCAGTAGTGGCCTTAGTCAGCCTGTTTCCCCTATTTGCTGCAATGCTGACCATTGCCTTGATCAGGATAACCCTCTTAACAAATCGGTCGGTGGGCGCGTCGTCTCAGTGAGGTTGTAGTGCATGTCAAAGGGAACTCCGAGTATGGGGAAGAGGCAGAAGTCCACACATATTCGCTGTCGTAGATGTGGGCGTCATTCTTACCATAAGCAGAAGGGGCAATGCGCAAGTTGTGGTTACGGAGTTACGTCTAGAATGAGGAAGTATAGGTGGAACAAGCGCAACAGAACCATGTGGCAGAAGAAGTAATACAAGCCGTAAATGCCTAAGTCTTGTTCTCTTACCGGATGATGATACCGATGTGCGGCATCATCGGAATAGTTGGCTCTCCTAGCACCCAGGTAGCTACGTCTGTGTATGATGGTCTAATCGTTCTTCAGCACAGGGGGCAGGATGCTGCTGGAATTGTTACCAGTGATTCTGAGAACATTTGCCATAGGAGGGCGAACGGACTAGTCCGAGATGTTTTCCTAGATAGGCACATGAAGAGGCTAAACGGATCAATGGGAATCGGGCATGTCCGATATCCAACAGCAGGCTCTAGCTCTTCGGATGAGGCACAACCGTTCTACACCAATACCCCGTTCGGAGTCAGCTTGGCCCACAATGGGAATCTGAACAACACCCCGGATATAATTTCAGGACTCCTAGAGTATGATCATCGCAGGATTAACACAAGCTCAGACTCAGAGGCCCTACTCAATCTATTCGCCGCGGAGATTCAGAGATCTGTAAACGGGAGGCCAGGAGGGATGGCGGCACTGAATGAGGAAGACATCTTCAGAGCCGTAGAAAGGACCCATTTGAGAGCGGAAGGAAGCTACAGTGTGGTGTGCCTAATTACTGGTTGGGGTATGGTGGCCTTCAGGGACCCACATGGGATAAGGCCCCTATTTCTCGGAAAGAGGGAGGTCGACGGATTCACAGAGAGACTAGTATCCTCAGAAAGCGTAGTCTGCCAGTCCATAGGTTTCGAGAACGACAGGGACATATCTCCCGGAGAAGCAGTAATAGTGAGAATGGATGGTGAGACCCATGCAAAGAATTGCCACTCTGATGTTGTTCACACGCCATGTGTTTTCGAGCATGTGTACTTTGCAAGGCCAGACTCAGTGATCGATGGAATTTCAGTGCATCAGGCTAGATTGAGGATGGGAGAGGCTCTGGCTAGTAGGATCGAGTCATTATTTCCAGACCATCGGATAGATGCTGTTATTCCGGTGCCGGACAGTGGAAGGATTGCCGCTCTAGGATTATCAAGCGCACTTGGAGTTCCATACAGGGAGGGATTCGTCAAGAATCGATACATAGGTAGGACGTTCATCATGCCAGGGCAGAAAATTCGTAAGGACTCCGTCAGGAAGAAACTGAATACGATTATCGAGGAATTCAATGGCAAGACTGTGTTGATCGTTGATGATAGCATAGTCAGAGGTAATACTTCCAGGAGGATAGTCCAGATGGCTAGGGATGCGGGGGCATCTCGAGTCTTGTTTGCTTCGTCTTCCCCTCCGATTGTACATCCTAATGTGTATGGGATAGACATGCCCGCTAGGGAGGAGTATGTGGCTTATGGTAAGACAAACGATGAAATCTGCCAGGCAATCGGAGCTGATTGGCTGATCTACCAAGATCTGGGTGACTTGGTCGATGCCTGCACAGGAACGAGCGGTAGCCAAATCGCAGAATTCGATTGCTCATGCTTCAATGGTATTTACGTCACAGGTGGAATTACTGAGGAGTACCTGAGTAGGATAAGTAGAACTCGCTCCGACTCAGGCAAAGAGCAGGCATCAGTCTGACATGATCGCAGACAAGTGCTCTTTCAGAGCGGGAACAGACTCTTCCCAAGTGGCAACAATGCCGTAGTCGGCCACTCCGAAGATAGGGGCCTCCGGGTCCTTGTTTATCGCTAGGATGTATTTGCTGGACCTCATCCCAGCTAGATGCTGTATGGCGCCGCTGATTCCTACTGCAATGTACAGGCTGGGAGTCACGGTCTTCCCTGTCTGGCCTACCTGCATGCTATGGGGTATTTCCTCCCATGTGTCAACAGCGGCCCTGCTAGCTCCAACTGCGGCTCCTATCTTTTCTGCTACCTCATAGAGATGCGAGAAGTTTGACGGATCGCCCATCCCCCTTCCACCAGAGATAACAATGTCTGCCTCTGCCACATCTAGTCTCTCTCCTGCTTTGGCCAGGGCCTCTTTTACTGCCACGGAAACTTCTTGACTCACATTGACCGTCGATATCTCCGCGTTTCCTCCCCCCTCCGCAGGCTGGAAAGTGTTGGCACGGACGCTCAATGCGCACGGCAATGATACTTTCACTTCCTCGATTGCCTTCCCTGAGAAGATTGACCTTGACACTGAGATTCCATCATTCAGGCTTGTGATGTCTTGAACCACAGGAAAACCCTTCTTTGCTGCAATGGCCGACGACATCTCCCTTCCAATTGCCGAGGAAGATGTCAGCACAAGATCCCCGTCGATGAAGGGTACAATTGCACCAGACCATGCCATACAGTCGTAGCTGTCGAAGCAATCCCCTTCAACGGAGATGACTTTGCTAACCCCGGTAATCTTAGCGGCTTCTAGAGAACCAACCCCTCCCGGGCAAATCACGCTAATTTTCCCTCCGAGAGAAGAAGCCGCCCCGATCATCTGCGCAGTGACGGGGTGCAAAGACTCGTTGCTAGCTTCAGAAATTATCGCGATATCCATTTTCACACCTCTAAATTACGTTGGCCTCATCTCTCAACTTGCCCACGACTATCTCGATTGAACCGGCTCCCTCGAACTTCTGGCCCGGGGGCTTCTCCGGAGGAGATGAGTGGGATTGTAGGGATACTCTCGGGCTACCAATTTCTATCCCCAGTTCTTCTATACCGATGCTTTCTATTGGCTTCTTCTTTGCCATCATTATGCCTCTGACGTTAGGTCTTCTCAACTCAACTTCGCCTTTATCGAATGTGAACAGGCAGGGGCCGCTGACCTCGATCTTTTCTAATCCCGTAGCCCCAAGTCTAGTTGCAGAGAGTTTGCCCCCATCCATGGATACCTCTGTCACAGAGCCTACGCACGAGTATCCAAGCAGGCTAGCTACTCCTGGGCCGGTAGAACCGCTGTTCGTATCAGCAGCCTGTTTTCCACAAAGGACGATATCGCACTCTGATCTTTCTATTGCAGAGGACAGAATCGACTGAACTGTGCAACTGTCCATGAAATCCGTATCGGTCACAATGTGAATCAGCCTATCCGCACCAACAGCTGCTGCTTCAGTAAGGCATTTCGAGGCCCTCTGGGGTCCACAAGTTATCGCGACCAACTCATCAGCACCTGATTCTTTCAGTGCTATCGCGGTTTCCAGAGCATACTCGTCATAGGGGCTAATCGACCACTTGGTAATGGCGGACTCATCCACCCTCGAGCCCGAGACGCTGATTTTCGCAGTGGTGTCTGGGACTTGCTTGAGAAGAACGGCAACTCCCATCAGAATCCCTGACCTACGGGCAGGTTCAGAACCTTTCAATATTGGTACGCATCCCCTAGACAGTTCACGGCTCTCTGGTGAATGACTGAATTCCAGTGATGTGCCTTCCCAGAATTAGGTTGTGGATGTCATGAGTTCCCTCGTAGGTTTTTACAGATTCTAGATTTGCCATGTGTCTCATGACGGGGTATTCATCGAGAATCCCATTCGCTCCGTGAATGTCTCTCGACATTCTGGCAATCTCAAGCGCCATATCCACATTGTTCATTTTAGCAAGAGAAATCTGTTCTGGAATCCAAGTCCCATCGTCCTTTTTCTTACCGAGGTGATATGCAAGCAATTGCCCCTTCGTTATCTCTCTTAGCATCCAAGATAACTTGTTCTGGACTAGTTGGAATGACGCAATTGGATGTCCGAATTGAATCCTACTCAATGCATACTCCTTAGCCGAATTGAAACACGACTGAGCAGCCCCTACTGCGCCCCAAGAGATTCCGAACCTAGCATTATTGAGACAGCTAAATGGTCCTCTCAGGCCCCTTACATCTGGAAGAATTCTGTCCTTGGGTATTTTGCAATCTTGGAATACCAGCTCACTAGTAATGCTGGCCTTTAGCGAGTGCTTGCCCTTCATCTCCGGAGCCGTGAAGCCCTCATCCTCCTTTTCTACAATGAATCCCCTGATTACGCCGTCAAGCTTGGCCCAGACGACCGCTAAGTCCGCAATAGTTCCGTTTGTAATCCACATCTTGGCGCCGTTGAGTAGGAAGTAGTCGCCCTTATCCTCTGCCTTAGTTAGCATATCACCGGGATTTGAACCGTAGTCTGGCTCAGTCAGGCCGAAGCACCCAACCAATTCTCCACTGGCCATTCCTGGCAAGTACTTCTCCTTCTGCTCTTCACTACCAAAGTCCCAGATTGGGTACATCGCAAGAGATCCTTGAACGCTAGCGAATGAGCGTACGCCGCTATCTCCCCTTTCCAACTCCTGGCATATCAGGCCATAGGCGGTGTATGAGAGTCCCGGGCACCCATATCCTTTCAATGGAGCTCCGAGAATCCCCATTTCTCCAATCTCAACCCTCCATTCGTCAGGAAAAACACCTTCTCGGCATGCATCCTCGATGTTTGGTAGTATTCTTTCCTCCACCCAGTCCCGTACAACATCCCTAATCATTCTCTCTTCATCGGTCAGTAGTGAATCGATATCGTAGAAGTCCAACGCCTCGTATGCCATGTTATTGAACCGTCGCGAACAAGTTTGCAAATGAATCTATGCTCGTCCTTTTTTCCTTGACTGGCGCCTTTCCTTTCTCAGGACATCTTTGCGCTCTTCCTCGCTACCAATCTTTTTCGTCAACCAATTGCTTAGTTTCGGCGAAGAACTCGCCATCAGAGATGCCACCAGCAATGTGGCCCCGCCAAGGATAATTATCCCTATCCAAATTTCTAGCATTGAATTGTCCTCGTTCTGATCAACGGGTCCGAAAGAGACTAAGGTGCCCCTATCGGTAATTAGCCACCCCTCGAAGAATCCAGATCCCCATGTGCCAACGATTCTCTGATCCGAGATTTCTATGTCAAATTCTACAGCGTCGATATTATCGAGCCAGTGGAATGACTTTCCAGCTTCTTTGTCGTGCTCAATTAATCCGAACGGAGCTAGTGAAATAAGGGAAATTCCGTCCGATTGTGCTTCTATTCCTGTCATTGCACCTACGAAACCTTGGAGTTGAACTATGTCGTTGTCAAAGACTCTGGTTTCCGAGGGCTCTGAAACGACTACAACAATACTTGCGATGGTTAAGTCGCTAGATATCGCGACGCATTCTGGCACTTCAGAGGAGTGACAGACAATATCCACCCATGGAGTTCCGAAACCACCTATCCAGTGCAAACCATGTTCCTGATCGATAATCCCTATGCCCCCTAAAGTTGAGGTTATCGCGCAGACATTGTGTCCTCTCAGACAAGAGATGCCCGAGATCACCCTATCTCCTCGATTTTCCAGAACTATTGCCTCTATTCCTCCGTCAGAGGTGCCTCTGAACCTCCAAATCCATCCATCCTCTCCACCGATATAGGCCCAACTTCCATCCCCATTCCAAGATACGGAAGTTAGCAGGGTATCTCCGAAGGTGGAAGGGCCACCGGCCTGCTCGATACTTGAATTCGCCAAGGTCATTCTCAAGACATTCCCGCCTTCCCCAACCATGATGGCCGTTTCCC